>JAAHGS010000004.1 GCA_010692645.1 Symploca sp. SIO2E9 | reverse complement strand
AGGACTATCGAGTGACTGGGGGTGCGGAGTGTGGGCGTACGATCTCAGGGAGAATGTAGCATGGCGGAGGGAGCAGGGAGCGGGGAGCAGGGAGCAGGGAGCAGGGAGCAGGGAGTAGGGAGCAGGGAGCAGGGAGCAGGGAGCAGGGAGCAGGGAGCAGGGAGCAGGGAGCAGGGAGTAGGGAGCAGGGAGCAGGAAGCAGGGAGCAGGGAGCAGGGAGCAGGGAGTAGGGAGCAGGGAGCAGGGAGCAGGGAGTAGGGAGCAGGGAGCAGGGAGCAGGGAACAGGAAATAGCCAACAGTGCTGATAGTTCATGGTTCATGGGTTTGGTATTCGGCAGTTGTGGAATACTTTCCAATCAACAATCAACGATGAACAATCGGCAGTCAAAACTTTACTAACTCTTGATGGTTTTAGGGTAGGCAGCAGGCTAAAAATTAGACCTTAATGGATTTAGAGATAAGGGTAAGATCATTGAAAATCAGCATTGGTAACGAATACGCATCAGTAAAACAGTCTTCGGCTTCTAGGAATCAACACTCCTCACTAAAAATTCCTTTTGTCGATCTTAAGCTGCAACATCAGCCAATTCAGGCTCAAATTGAAGAGGCTATTAGTACTGTGGTGCAGCGGGGAGACTTTATTTTAGGTAAAGCCTTGGCAGATTTTGAGGAATCTTTTGCAGCTGCTTCTGGTGTCAAATATGGGATTGGGGTATCCTCGGGCACAGATGCGATCGCTTTAGGACTGCAAGCTTGTGGTATTGGTGCTGGTGATGAAGTGATTGTTCCCGCTAATACGTTTATCGCTACCTTAATTGGTGTCATCAAAACTGGAGCTACCCCAGTTTTAGTCGATTGTGACCTAGATACTGCCCTGATTGACCTAAGAACCCTTAACAAAGCAATCACAACTAAAACTAAGGCAGTTGTCCCTGTACATCTCTATGGTCAAATGGTTGCGCCGCCACAGTTACTGGAGTTGGCACAAAACTACAATTTACTAATTTTTGAAGACGCTGCTCAGGCTCACCTCGCCAAACGTGATGGTTATTGTGCAGGTTCAGTGGGCAGGGCTGCAGCTTTGAGCTTTTATCCTAGTAAAAATTTGGGTGCTTTCGGTAATGGCGGAATTGTACTCACCAGTGATTCTAAAGTCGCCGAGAAAGTACGAGCACTGCGTAATTACGGAGCTCCTCGCAAATACTTCCACACAGATATCGGCACAAACAGTAGACTAGATACAGTACAGGCAGCCGTACTCAATGTCAAGCTCCCTCACTTAGCCGAGTGGAACCAATCGCGCAACTTGGCTGCTAGGCACTACGATGCACTGCTGACGCCATTAAAGTCACAGGGTCTTATACCTATACATAACCAGAGTGAGGACGGTCACGTCTACCATCTTTATGTAATTAGGGTTAGTGCTGATTGTCCCCTAAAACGGCAAACCATTCAAGAAGAACTTGCAGCTAGGGGAATCCAAACAGGTATTCATTACCCTATACCCTGCCATCTCCAGCCAGCTTACCAATATTTAGGGTATAAAGCCGGTGATTTTCCCAACTCCGAAACCCTTTGCCAGGAAATTTTATCTCTACCGATGTATCCAGGCTTGAGCAATCATCAAATCAATTACGTCGTTAATTCCTTACGGAGCTTATTCTAGAAAGTCGGTTTAATAGTAAAAGTTAACAAAAAAAAGATATATGAACTAACGATAAACATTATATATTTCCGTCTCCCCCTCTCCCTTACTAAACTAAAACGATGCAATCTCGAAGCAAAATCCCTATTACTCTCGAGCCCTACCTTCTGGACTATTTACTGGTTGCTTTAGTGGTCATTCTTTATGGACCTTTACTAATTCACTGGTATGATGGCTGGCTTAACAAAAGTATTAGCATTGAGCATGAATATTTCAGCCACGGTTTGATCGGCTTGCCCTTTGCTGCCTACATTATTTGGACAAATCGGCAACAATGGCTTCAGCTGCCAGAACGCATTCATCCTCTCGGTGCCGCCATCTTAGGATTAGGAGGGGTATTTTATTTAAGTGGTCAGTCAGAACTTGTAAATTTATCCTTACCAGTCATTTTAGCGGGGTTGTGCCTCGGATTAAAAGGTATTGCTGGCTTTAAACTTCAAAGTTTTCCCTTACTACTAGTATTCCTAGCAACACCAACAGCAGCACCATACTTAATCGAACCATATATCTTGCCCCTACAGCAATTCATTGCCCATGTAGCTGGCTTTATTCTCGTTCAGTTTGGTCTTAATGTCACAGTTGCAGGAGTCAACTTGTTCGTTGGAGGCAGAATTGTTGAGGTAGCTCCCCACTGTGCGGGGCTAAAGATGCTGTTTACTAGTCTGTATGTGAGCTTGATGCTCCTTTATTGGTCAGGTGCTTGGTTCTCACGCCTGAAAAGGATTTTATTGTTATCTGGTGCCGTGTTAGTCAGTGTTAGTGCCAATATCATTCGCAATGCCGTACTAACATTCTTTCATGGCACTGGTCAAGATAGTGCCTTTCATTGGCTACATGATGGCTGGGGTGGCGATCTATATTCGGCTTGCATGTTGGGTATGCTGATAGTATTACTCAACGGCATTGAAAAATACTATCCAGATACTTCTGAGCGACTAGCCCTTACAGACAATACTCTCTCTGAACAATAACGGCTAGCTAGTCAGGAAAAGACCAATATGCTCAAATCACTCGCTATGCCCAAGTCCTTCAGAGTGCCAATTACACCCAGAATTGCATTGTTGTGCTTTTTGGTGATTTTGATAGTAATTGGAGCAGTTCCCGGTTATTTGAGGGGAAACTGGTCCTGGTCCCAACTGCCACCAGTAGTTAATCTTAAACAGATTAGAGCCATACGAAAAACAGGACTAAAACTTGGTGAGTGGAAAACTCTTAAGCAAGAAACAGTAGAGCTTGGGGGTCACAAATGGTCATTTCAGGCAATTGAGGGAGATTATTCTAAACCAGTACTACTGTTGCTTCGCCCCCAAGACAGTTCTAAGTCACAGCCGCAGGTTGATTGGGCAGACATCAACAGTACTCAGAGATGGAAAAGAGATTCTGTCAAGATAATAAAATTTGCAGTTGAAGGGTCACAATTATCTCAGTCAGTAGAGGCTTCAAAACTGGAGAAAACTGTAACTGTCGAAGCACGCTTGTTTCGCGCTTGGACTAAACGCCAGACCTTCGCTGTGCTACAGTGGTATGCCTGGCCTGAAGGAGGGCATCCTGCTCCGGGACGCTGGTTCTGGGCAGATCAACTGGCTCAGTTACACCGTAAGAGAGTGCCTTGGGTTGCTGTTTGTATCCAGATTCCGATTAAGCCTTTAGGTAATCTTGAGGAATTTCAACCTTTAGCCACATCCCTAGCTAAAATAGTACAAAATGCCTTGATGAGAGGCCCTTTAGCGAGAATTCAAAAGGGGGAATCTAGGCTTGGCACACATACCGGTTAGAATAGTCCGGATAGCTACAAATCGTTGTCGTAATTACTGGTGTATCCATTTACAATTCAGATGCACTAGTATCGAGAGTCTGATGAACCCCACGCCCAAGCCACACAAGCTTAAATTATTCCAGGGGAATAAATTGATTACCCTCAGTTCTGCTGCTGTACGCAGCACAGCCTCTACACTGGTTGGAGCTATGCTACTCTGGAGCGCTGAGGCTAGCATTTTTGCTGGTGCTGGGCGAAGTCAGAGTGCAACTGAGTTATCGGGTGAGCAATTAGGGCAGGTGGAGAACAATGGTTCCATAGAAGATCAAGTACCTGTAATTATGCCTCCTGAGAACTTGGAATTGAATCTCCCTAACCCCAATGCCCCGCCACCACCACTGGGCTACCCAGATTTGTTTTTACAGAACAATCAACCGACAGTTCAATTCAATCGCTATCGCCTAGGCTCAGGAGATACGCTACAGGTACAAGTAGACCGCTTCCCTGATCTTAGTTTTGCCTATACCATTGACATACAAGGGAATATCGTCGTGCCACTACTGGGTCAGATTAAGGTAGGGGGCAAGACTGTAGAAGAAGTCGAGGAAACAATTAGGGCGGGATTAGATCGATTCGTAGTCGATCCTAAAGTTAGTGTAGTAGTTTCTGGTTTTCGCCCAGCTGAGGTCACGATTACTGGAGAAGTTCAAAGACCAGGATTTTACACCCTACAGCCAGGTTCTACAATCAATGAAGCACTGCTAGCAGCTGGCGGTACTACCAACGATGCTGATTTGCGTAAGGTGGTGGTGAGGCGTCGGGAGCTATTTGGTGATTCACTTCTTGAGCAACAGCTTGACTTGTTTACACCCTTGCAAAATGCTACAGATCAGCCGAATTTAATTCTCCAAGACGGCGATGCTTTAATTGTATTGAAGTTAGAATCTCAAGATGTAACTGATTATGACCGCACTTTAGCTTCTCGCTCTAGTTTTGCTCAAGCTCAGATCAATATTAGAGTTTTGAACTACCCTGGTGAAAGAATCGGGAATGTTAGCTTGCCGAATGGTAGTAACTTTGTAGATGCCTTTACACAGATTGCTCCCAATTTGGATGATGCAAATGTACGCAAAATTGCTTTAATTCGTTTTGATCCAGAACGGGGCAAAGCTGTTACTCAGATCCTTGACGGTAAAAAAGCACTTTTGGGTGATGTTTCGCAAAACGTTCCGCTCCAGAATGACGATGTCATCGTTGTTGGTCGTAATCTCGTTGCTAAAATCACCAATTTGATTGATAGGATCACTAGACCATTTACAGATGTTCTTAACTTCCAGAGGTTTTTTGAAGACGCAGCAGACCAATTAGGTGGTGATAATTAAGTGGCAAGAGTGTTGATATGATTGGCTTTCGTGCCAGAGGCATTTTTGCCCATTCCTTCTAAAATTTCCTCTTGGTCGCCCCTCGCTTAACTCATAAACGCGCTGAAACTGCCATGACTCCTCCCATTATCAAACGTTATCTGATTACCCTCAATCGACATAAGTTGATTGGTCTTGCTAGTTTTGCTCTGATTACCGGAATCGCTGGTGTTTTCTCACTTCAGCAAGAACCGGTGCCAGAAGTTGAGCCCCGTTTCAAGGCTGAAGGCAAACTAGCTATTAGTATTCCTGCTACCATTTTTTCAGAGACTGGTGGACGAATTAACGAGTTGGGAAAGGAGCTAGAGCCAGAAACTCTATTGACAGAAGATGTACTCCAAGAAGCGGCAGCTGTAGCTGGGGCTAAGCCAGACAAATTCATGAGCAGTCTCAAAGTTGATAAGGCTTCAGAGACTGAAATTACCGTAGCCTACGAAGATGAACAGGCTCAAGCTGCAGCGGCAACTGTGGAAGTGCTCATGCAGAATATGATCAAACAGAGCCACTCTAATAACACAGCCCAACTGCGAGAGATACAAGAATCTATTCAAGAGCGTCTACCTGCAGCTCAAAAGGAACTCGATATAGTTGAACAACAGCTAGAGCGCTTTAGACGTAACGAAGGTACGGCTTTATTAGCTGCTCAAGATGGAACCTTAGTCAGCGCGATTACAACTAGTGAACAACAACAGCGGCAACTAGAATTAGAGATCGAGAGAGTAATAACAGAAATCAATAGCCTGGAAGCTAGGCTAGGTTTAAGTGCAGACGAAGCTTATACTGCTTCTGCCCTGAGTGCAGATCCAACTATTGCCCAACTGCGACAGCAGGTACTTCAGGCGGAAACAGAACTACAACTTCTCAGCCGAGATTTGCGCCCAGAACATCCCCAGATGATTGAATTACGCAAACAAATAGATTCTTATGAACAACTGCTACAGAATCGAGCCAATGAGGTAAGAGGTGGCAACGGTTTAGGTGAACCACTAGCTGCTAGCAAAATTCGCGTCAACAGTAGCCTCGATCCAGCAAGGCAACAAATAGCAAACCAGTTAGTCTCTCTACAAACGCAACTGGAAACCCTCAAAACATCACTGGCAGTCACCAAAAGAACCCAGGGCGAACTAAGGGAGCAATATCGAAATTTCCCTAACAAGCAACTCCAACAAGGGCGCTTAGAACAGCAGGTGCAATTTAAACAGGCATTTTATAACCAGTTACAGGCGCAGTTACAGGATGCCAAGGTAGCAGAGGCGGAAACCTCTAGCAATCTCATCATTGCGATGACACCACAAGTCGCTGAGATTGAGCAACCAAAACAGGAAGCAACTAATCCGGCAGTGATTTTGGGAGGGGGAGCCTTTTTTGGTTTGTTGGTTGCCGGGGGATTGATTTTCTTGCTGGCAACTTTGGATAATACCCTATACACCCCTGCTGAGATACGCAAAGCCCTTGAGGAACGTGATGTTCTCTTGCTTGGAGAACTGCCTTCTGTTACTGTACTAGCTCCCGATCGAAGCAAGACAGGAATTTTGCTCAATTCTGGTTCTCCCTACTTACATTTCTACGAGCTGTTCCGCAGTAATCTACGCCGGTTAGATAGTCAATCCTTAAAGGTGGTATTAATTACCAGTACAGTTGAGGAAGAAGGTAAAACCGTGAGCGCATATAACCTGGCAATTGCTTCGGCACAAGCGGGTAAGCGTACTCTTTTGATAGAAGCCGATTTTAGGTCTCCTTCCCAAGCAGGCTTTCTCAAGGTTAGTGCCGATCCTGATGCTAGGGTTCAACCCATACGCTACTACAGCCCCATGAGTGGTTGTATTAGATTGGCTCCGGAAATTGAGAACCTCTATATTGTGCCCAGCCCTGGTCCGCAAGGACAACAATCAGTTGCCATTTTGGAATCGAGCGAACTCAGGCAGTTTATAGAAGATGCTCGCGGGCGCTTTGACTTTGTGGTTGTAGATAGTCCTGCGCTCTCTCGTTGCAATGATGCCCTGTTACTTGAACCACTAACTGATGGCATGGTTTTGGTTACTCGACCAGGATACACTCAGGGAGGAATTTTGGCTACAGCTCTCGACGAGTTAACCGAGACAGAACTCTCACCGCTATTGGGAACAATTATTAATGGTGTAGATAAGCCTTCTACAGTTCCTGGACTCAGGAAGCAAGCAGGACGTGAGTATGAGCAGGAAGAAGACTATGATCAAGAGGAGTTTACACCAGAAGGTAATGTAACCACAGGCGCTACTCGTTGGTGAGAACTCAATCCCACGCAATTGATCCGTGGGAGTGGTCAATCACGAATTTCCTCAGCCCAGCCGGGCGCTTTTTGTGCTGCCCTCAGTACAAATGCCGCTAAATTTTCTATTTGTTCCTGTGGCATCCAACTTTCCGTAACTGTGCGGCACCAAAAGGTTTCCTCACTGCCATCATAAGTCATTGGTTGTCTGAGGAAATTTACAATGCCATTAATATTGTCGCGAGGGGGTGTAGCACCAGACAGTTTATCTAGAGCGAGGGATACAGGTGGATAGGGCAAAGTCTTGCCACCGACATGACAGTTAATGCAATTTGATTTGAACAGCTCTTTGCCTTCGGTTATATCTTTGGCGTCAAACAGTTTTGTCTGCCCTTGCTCATCCAATTCCAAGGCGATTGGTTCTCTCACCTCCAGGTAAACCTTAACATAGGTGTCTGTAGCCGCCTCAGCTGGTAAGCTGACCACAAAGCTACTAGAGAAAATAAAAACGACTGCAAATAAAAAGCTTCTTGAAAACAGTTGATGCCGCAATGAATGCAAAAATTGAGCGATTTTGATGTACCTGACTAGCATCCCTACCTCCTACTTAGCTATTTTTAGTATCCTGCTCAAGACTTGCCCCTCTTTAGACATTAGTTCCAAACACTTCCCAAAACGAGTTTTGACACTGATGAGAGCGAAATTTGGGCTGCACTTGGTTTGGGTAAAGACAAGCAAGACTTGGACAGGTTACTTGGCTTTTTGAGCGATAACTCCTGACTCAGGAGATATGACCTCTGATCACAACAGACTCTAGAGACTAGTTATAAACTTTACCGCCTCCCCATCTGATGCCGCGAATTTTCTGTTGGAGGAGAATATGACCAGAAACAGCCTCTAAATCCTCTTCTGTCAAATTCCTCATTTCAGGAAAAATATCAGCACTCCTAGTACTGGGGTGTAACTCATAAATTTCAATTTCCCCATCATAGGTGGTTGGATTTTTGATGTAATCAACCAAAGCGGCAACATTATCGCGCGGTGGCTCTGCGCCGGAAAGAACTACAGTACTAAGGTTAACGTTAGGGTTCGTTTTGGTTCTGCCTCCCTCGTGACATTGAGCACAGGTATCGTTAAAGAGGCGTTTGCCTTGCTTAACTTGTTTAAGGCTTAGGACAACATTATCACCCGTTTCATTTAACGGCACTGTCCGGATCTCCTCGTCAAGTTCAATTGCTGCTGCAGTTGTGACCCCTATTTGCAAGGCAAAAAATACAGTCGCCACCGCCAGCAAAATGAATCGCTTCATTCTTGGTCCTCCTTCAGAAATTTGGATTATTCAGATTTGAATCTTCTCTTCAGGTGCGACTCAATCTCTCCCTATATATCCTCCTATTTCAAGAACACGGCTACGAACCAATCGATAGGCTCTACAGGAATCTCCACGATTACTCGGTTTACAAACCCATAATTATCGATTAATTAAGAAAGATTGAGTCGTTTTCATATAAATATGATGCCACCGAGCGACACCTTTACCTAAATCAGTTCTTGGCTTGGGATCAATCTGAGCCTCTAACAGTCAAACTCATTGCTTCTGGAAGAGGAACCACTAGGGGTTCAGCTGGAGCAGGTTGATGCAGTTGAATCAACTGTGACAGAGTTTTCTTTAACTGAGTGCGGGGTACGATCGCATCGATGAAACCGTGCTGTAGAAGATATTCAGAGGTTTGAAAACCTTCGGGAAGCTTTTCTCTAAGAGTTTGTTCAATTACCCGGCGTCCAGCAAAACCAATCAAGGCTTGAGGTTCTGCTAAAATAATGTCTCCTAGCATGGCAAAACTAGCTGTGACGCCACCGGTGGTGGGATGAGTCAAGAGTGGGATATAAAGTAGTCCTGCTTGGCGATGGCGCTCCAGCGCCCCTGAAATTTTGGCCATCTGCATCAGACTTAACATCCCCTCTTGCATTCTGGCACCGCCAGAGGCGCAGACGATGATTATCGGTAGACGTCGCAGTGTCGCTTTCTCAATTAGGCGTGTGAGCTTCTCTCCGACGACAGAACCCATACTGCCGCCCATAAAGCGGAAGTCCATAACGCCCAAAGCAACTGGAGTACCGTCGAGTTGACCATTGCCAGTAATTACTGAATCCACCAGCTTGGTTTTCTCTTGGGTTTCTCGCAACCGGTCACTGTAAGATTTGCGATCGCGAAATTTCAGGGGATCAGTAGGGCTCAACTGCTCATTGATAGGTACCCAAGTATTGGCATCAATAAGTTGTGCAATGCGCTCTTCACTATACACCCGCATGTGATGAGAACACTCTAGGCATACCATTTGATTGGCTTTGAGGTCTTTGGTATAAGCCAGGACACCGCAAGCTTCGCACTTTGTCCATAGTCCGTCGGCAATCTCTGGTTCCTGTCGCTGTGGATTAATCGGTTCTGATTTACGTCGATTTGCAAACCAATCGAATAGAGACATAGGATTTGTTAATTCCCGAAACTTTTACTTCCTTAATTTTTTTTATCTGATGATCCTGTTGGCTCCTCTTCTGGAGGGCTTAGCAGGAGTAAAGCCGTCCACTGGTCTTGTGGTTGAACTTGCAAGGCAGCAGAACTACCAGCACCGAAATAAGAACTTATCCCGGTATCAATAATACGACTGGGAATCTCGTGAGCCGCCAGCACCTGCTGCATCAGTTCAGCCTCCCAACGGACATTAGTAGTTCTGATGGTTATCCAGTACACAGGCTAATTTTGTCAAGATTACAAATGCCCCTGTAGTAACTTTCCCCTTCTCTTGCCCCCCGCAGCAATTCAGAAAGAGCATAAATCGGAACAAAAGATTGATCTACTTGCTAAGCGCGAGCTTTTAGGCTTTTGCCTGGTTCGAGCCTTCCCAGTCATAAATTTTAGGCTTAGCTAGATTAGTGAGAGGCCCCACGTCTGTACCCGGAGGGTTCATGTGCACAGCACTCAGTTAATTTGATAATGACCCGATTCTGAGGCGGGTATAACTTTCAATGATGCTCCTTACTAAACTTTATTATTTCAATCTTTGTATTTTTGTTACTCAACAAACATTTAAGATCACTTTTGATTTTCAGCCTATCAAAATAGTGGTTTTCTCGCTAGCCATCAAATTTTTTTGCCCGTGGTGTAGCCACAATGTTCTTGACATCTTAGCCAAACTATAGTTTAAATCCAAGGAAAAAATAGTTGTAGGTAAGCCGACAAAATTGCCTCACCCCAAAACACTGTCAATCCTGCTCCCAAGGCAAGAAAGGGACCAAAGGGCATTGGTTGTCTGCGGTTAAGGTAGCCAAGAGCGATTGCACCTCCACCAGCAAATGCTCCGATTGCAGTTGCAATAAACCCACTCAAGAGCAGATACTTCCATCCTAACCAGGCTCCGATCATCGCTGCTAATTTGGCATCTCCCCCACCCATTGCTGCTTGTCCAAAAGCCATTGATCCCCCAAAGGTAATAATCTCAAACAACCAAATACCAAGCACAGCACCAACAATGCCAGTAAACAGTTGAGGCGATATTCCTGATAGTTCCAAGGCTGACAAATAGCCTGTAGTTCCTTGAAACACTAAACCAGCCAATAATCCTGATTGGGTGAGTGAATTGGGTAAGGTCATAGTATCTATGTCAATAAGACACAAAATCAATAACCAACTCAAAAAAGCCCAGCATCCCAAAGTTTGCCAAGTCATGCTATTCGTCACAAAACCATATTTCCAGAAAACCAATACAAACAATAAACCTGTTATGACTTCAATCAAGAAATAACGGATAGGAATTGATTTTCTACAATGGCGACAGCGACCCTTAAGCCACAACCAACCCAAGATTGGTATATTTTCTAACTTACCTAACCGATGCAAGCAATGAGGGCAGCGAGAAGGGGGCCAGAGAATAGATAAATTAGCTGGCAAGCGGTAAGCTACGACGTTCAGAAAACTGCCAATGGAGGAACCTAGAGTAAAAACAATCAATGAAGTCACACTAGCAAATAGGTATTCCATAAGCTGTTGTGCATTTTTAATGCACAACAGCAAGGCAGGAGGCAGAAGGCACAAGGCACAAGGAACAAGAGTTTGGGCCATTAACTAATATCAAATAAAGATATGATTTAAATGCGTAACAGCTTATTGCCTAGATTTTTGATCTACTGACCTTACTGATAAATCTCTGCCTCAAGTTGGCTAAAAGGGACAAAACACTCTTGTGGCAAAAGGATAGGTCTACTCCTAAAAATTAATTTTCCCCGATGAGTATATCGATCAATAGCTACACCGTAAGGCTCCTGTGCAAGATTGGGGTGAACTTCGCAATAAGTACGGTAGATCTGTCGGGCTGCTCTTAATAAAGAGGGGTCTAGCAGCACTGGTGGATCTATCTGTTCTTTGTAGTTTTTTCGCCTTTGCCGTGATGTATATACCACCAGCCTACCCTTATGGTTTATGCTTGAGTTAAATTGGTCTGCGCTATTAATATAGAATATCAGGCGTTCTCTAAAACCTTAATCAGTGACTCTCCTATCCCGCGACAACCCAATTGTTTCATTCCTGGTGACATGATATCGCCAGTGCGGTCGCCTTTTTCCAAAACCTTGAGTACTGCCTGCTCGATGCTCTCAGCTGCCTGGGGCTGATTTAGTCCGTAGCGTAGCATCATTGCCGCGCTCAGCACTTGAGCCAAAGGGTTAGCCTTATCCTGTTGGGCGATATCAGGAGCTGAGCCATGAACAGGTTCAAAGACACCGGGATTGCTATTGCCCAAGCTAGCAGAGGGCAGCATTCCAATACTGCCAGTAAGCATGGCAGCAGCGTCAGAGAGAATATCTCCGAAGAGATTGCCAGTGACAATCGTGTCAAACTGCTTTGGTGCCCTCAAAAGTTGCATAGCGGCATTATCTACATACAGATGAGACAGTTCAACATCAGGATACTTAGATGCCAACTGGGTGATGCGATCGCGCCACAACTGTGACACTTCTAGAACATTTGCCTTATCCACCGAACAGAGTTTTTTACTGCGTTTCCGAGCAGTTTCAAATGCCACCCTACCAATTCTGTCAATTTCTGCTTCTGTATAAGCCATGGTATTGACACCGCGCTTTTCACCAGTTTCGGTAGTAAAAAGTCCTTTAGGTTGCCCGAAATAGACACCACCAGTAAGTTCTCGAACTACCATAATATCGACTCCTTCAACCACTTCCCGTTTCAATGTTGAGGCATCAAGGAGTTGGGGTAAAATTGTCGCTGGTCGCAAATTAGCAAATAAACCTAATCCGGCTCTTAATCCCAACAATCCAGTTTCTGGGCGTTGATGGCGAGGCAAATTATCCCACTTGTAACCACCAATTGCCGCCAGTAAAACTGCATCGCTCTGGCGGCACATTTCCAAAGTCTGGGCAGGTAGGGGTTCCCCAGTGGTATCAATTGCTGCACCACCAATCAGAGCTTGATTGAATTCAAAACTAATATCTAGCTGCTGCCCGACAACCTTCAAGACATCTACAGTTACACTCATAATTTCCGGACCAATGCCATCGCCAGGGAGTAGGGTAATGCGGTAGGAGTGGGTCATGGGTGATTTCTAGCTAGTTCAAGAGTTCAGCGAGTGCAGGCATTTTTTGCCGATTAAATATCATACCCAGATTTTGTACCAACTAGAGTTTTTTAAGGAAATTTCCAGAAATTCCCCATCCCCATACTTAAAAAGTAGGGAGCCTCAATTTTTCTTAAGTGCCTTTTTCACTAAGCTGGGGATTTGGGAAGGGCGCTCTGCCACTAGTACTTTAGCCCGCTTAAAAGCCTTAATTTCATCTTGAATGGTAGTGGTTTTAGTGGTTGATTCTGCTAGATGGGCATTAATTATGGTGGCAGCATTAACTCCTTGTTGTTTCCTGGGTGTATGTTGCCCAACTAAATAAACAACCACAGGTTTACCAACGGCATTAGCAATGTAATCGGCGATGGCGGCTTTAATCGTGCCATCAATCCGAGCAACTAAAACAATTGCTTTTGTATTGTGATCCTTTGCCAAAATCTTCAGCCAATACTGAAAAGAAGAGCCAATAATTGTCTCACTACCAAGATCAACAGCGATGGATTGTCCCAATTTAGCCTGGGTTAAAGCCAAAGACACTTCATAGGTGAGAATCCCAGCACGTGTGATCAGCCCCACCGAACCAGGGCTATAAAATTCGGTCTCCTGGGTGCCAACCAAGACTTTTCCAGGCACAATAATGCCAGAACTACTAGGACCGACAATTAAAGTTTTAGTGGCTTGAGCTTTCTGGAGTAGGCGAACCACATCTAGGGGAGGGATGCCACCAGTAACCAGAATAATCTGTCTGATACCAGCATCTATAGCTTCTAATGCAGCATCCATAGCTTGATATGGCTTCATAAAAATAATTGTTATGTCTATAACTCCAGCGTGATTGCAAGCCTGTTCTACCAAGTCAAACACTTGAATGCCTTGTAATTGCTGCCCTCCTTGACCGGTACTTATCCCAGCTACCACTTTGGTACCATAGGCTTTCATGCGGGCTGCGTGGTGTAAACCTAGTGGTTGTGTAATACCTTGTACTAGGACTTTACTCTCTGGGGTCAAGTTCATAAAAAAAACTCAGCGAAGTTCGGAAACCCACCTCACCGAAGAGGTAGCAAAACGGTACTTAATTTAATTAAGTACTGTTTCTTAAAGTGTCGCAAGATATGTACTCTTGGCAAATACAACCTGACCACCGGTATAATCTACAGATTTATCGGAGGAGAAGGTCAAATTAATAGCAACATTTACCTGCGGGAATAACAAAGACTTGAACTGCGCCATTTAAATTAACTTGGGGGAGCTATAAGTCGGTGCGCTGTACATGAAATGTCAGCGCCGGGAGGATGTCACGCTGACTTAGCTAAGGATACACTTTGCTCAACTGCCCGTTCCAAGTCATAGTTCCAGTGTATGGGCATTGTCGATAAGCGCTCCTTGACAGAATCAAGATTACCTCCAACCAAGCGGATCACCAAGTGAGGAAGTTGACTGGGAGACTCTAGTTGTAGTTGTTGTGTGGTATTAGATTGACTTTGAGAGCGATGGGGACGTGAGTTAGTACCAGTTGGTCTCATTCCTCGGTCAGTAGCACCCAGCACAGGTGTTTGATCGAATAGAGAGAGCATATAGGTGGCAATAACCTCAGCAACTTTCTCACTGGCAGCAACATTACTCAAAATGTTTACTAACACGACTTTGATGCCTTTAGACTCTACCAACAGCTGTAGTGCCGCTTGCAGTTGTTGCACAGGAGAAGAAATTGAAGGCGAGTCCCAACTAGCATAGCCTTCCAAAACCAAACATTTGGCTGGCCCTCCCTTAGCTTTGGAAATTAAATCTACAGTTGCGGCTGCTAGACAAGTGTTGTTACAAAGGATGGCAATATTACCTGGTTTATTAGTCAAATTGAGTTCACTCAGTTGACTTTTGATCATTGGTTGTTCGCTGTGACCGTTAATACTTGCTGAGACTAAGGGTATCAGTTCAGGATGTCGTCCTAGAGCGTAGTCATTGACGCTAATTTTGCCATCAAGAGCCATTACTTCACCTGTAGGACTAATGCCGAGGGGATTAATTTCCACCAAGTCCAGGTCTTTTTGGATAAACATCTGGTACATCCTTTGGACAATATCACTAACTGAGTCAATCAGTTTGCCCTGGAGTCCCATTTTGACTGCTAGACGCCGAGCATAAAAAGGAGAGAATTCTTGCTCAATTACTACCTTTTGCATATGATCTCTGGCAAAGGCAGCATTTAAGCCTCCTTCTACAGAACCTAGCAGAACTGGATGTCCCAACTCATAATCGAGGATTAATGCCAGATAAAATTCCTGATCAGCATCGTAGCGGGATTCAGCTAGCAGTACTTGGGGATACTTACCGAGAATAGGAAGATTAAAAACTGCCCTAGCTGCAGCGATCGCATCTATAGTATTTTCTACAAACCTAATGCCACCAGCTCTACCTCGCCCTCCTGCAGGTACCTGGGACTTAAGTACTACTGGATAGCGAATTTGCAAGCGCTTGATATCTGTAGGATCATCAATGCATTGAGAAGGCAAAACGGGAATGCCAATCTCACGAAATAATTCTTTTGCCTGGTATTCTAGTAAGTCCATGGTTTAGATGCACACACTGTAGTTTTGACACTCCCCGCCCTATAAGAGCGGGGATTCTTTCATCTCGGGGATTCCAATGAATTTACCCTCCGAAAGCATCTTGACCGTATGCCCTACGGCTGCAAGTCCGCGTATCGCGACTACTTGAGCGGCTGCCACGTCTCTATCTGTGGTATAGCCGCAATTACTGCATGAGTGGACACGCTCAGCTAAAGTTTTCTTTCCCGTTTCTACTAAACAATTGGGACAGATTTGAGAAGTCTTTCTGGCGTCAACATTATGAAAGAATACGCCACGCTTTAAGCAGCACTGGGAGAGTATTTGTAGAAACTGACCCCAACCAGCATCTAGGCAATGTTTAGATAACATGCCTTTAGCTAGTCCTTTTAGGTTTAAGTCTTCTGCAAATATCATTCCTGCCTGATCACAAAGGTTGTGAGCTAATTCCCAATGGTAGTTTTTGCGGATATTCCCAATTCGCTCATACAGTTCATCCCCCCCTCTCCCCATCCCCCCATCTCCCCGAGCCATCCCCCTATCCCCCCATCCCCCCATCCCCCCATCTCCCCGAGCCATCCCACCCTCATTAGCTAATTACTGCTGCCAAAGGAGAAGGAGGTTGTTGTCCAACTACCTGCTGTACTGCTGCAACAATACCATTGTATGCACTGCATCGACAGAGATTCCCACTTAATCGTTCCTTAATTTCAATCTCGGTTAGTTGAGCTAATTCTAAGGGACTATTCAAATCAGATGTAAGTGCACTGGCACAACCACGTTTAACTTCTTCTATAAGAGCTACAGAAGCACAAATCTGCCCTGGGGTACAATAGCCGCACTGGAAACCATCGTTATCAATAAATGCCACTTGCACCGGATGGAGAGTATCCCCTTTAGCCAAGCCTTCAATAGTAACAATCTCCTTGCCTTCTTGCATCACTGCCAGAGTAAGACAGGAATAAACCCGTTGACCATCAATTAAAACAGTACATGCTCCACACTGTCCATGATCACACCCTTTTTTACTACCCACTAATCCTAAATGTTCACGTAGGGCATCTAGGAGTGTTACACGCGGTTCAATGGCGAGGATGTGCTGTTCACCATTAACCGTAAGAGTCACATTCATCTCAACTTTGCCTCCTTATTTTTACACGCTAACCAGGAAATCGAGATTGGCAGCGGCATCGTATTCAACTATTGGTTCACCATACTTGAATAGGTGCAGGGTTTTATCACCAATCATTTTCATTGATGAACCTTCAATTTTCAACATTGTTCCTTCTTTGAGACCAACTACATAAGTCTGAGGATTTACTAGCAAAAATTCTTGCAGTCTTTCTGCTCTTGTTTCTCCCTGGTGATTAGGAATAATTTCATCGGTATAGTGAGGATTTATTTGAAAAGGAATCAGATTTAATCCCTGGAAATTTATTGGATCAATGATTGGCATGTCGTTGGTAGTTTTTAAGGTAGGACAAGCAAGATTTGAGCCAGCACTCCAACCAAGATAAGGTGTTCCGTTGTTGACTTTTTCTCGTATGATTTCGACTAATCCTTTTTTATGTAACCAATGAAATAAACAGAAAGTATTTCCTCCCCCAACTACTATTGCCGTTGCTTGCCTAATCAATTCCTGAGGATTTTCAGTCACATGAATAGCATCAAGCTCATAACCTAAATCTTTAAAGACTTTGCCAACTTTTTGGCTATATTGATCGTAATCACTAGTATCCTCATCAATCCCAGTTGCTTTGGCAAAAGGGATAAATAATATTCTTTTGATAGAATCGCCGAGAAAATTTTGAATTTCTTGACGTGGGTAGAACAGATACTCTTCACCATAATTGGTGGAATTACTGAGTAATAATAATCTTTTTTTCATCTTGTTTTACCTTCAAGGAATAGTGACAACAAAAACATTTGTTAATTAAAGGAATCTATTCTCGCACCAGGCGAAATCCAAATAAAATATGACGAGATTGAATTGGACGAGTGTGTTGATAAGCACCTCTACAGAAACCAGGCAAATCATCCCAGGAACATCCTTTCATTACAGCTGCCTTCTTGAGGTTAAATTGCCCCAAAGTTGAAGTATACTCAAAGACATTACCAGCCATATCCTCAACTCCATAGGGACTACGACTGAGAGGATAAGAAGCGATCGCACTAGTGTGCCATTTACCACTTCCACTCCAGTTGGTAGCCTCTGCTTGCCATTGATTTCCCCAGGGAAAGTAACTCCCATTAGTACCACGAGCAGCCTTTTCCCATTGCTGGGCACTAGGTAAACTATAAGTGTAATTATCTTGCTGTCCTCGCCAAGCAGCAAAGGCAAGGGCATCTTCGTAAGAAACTAAGACAACGGGATAATTAGCTTCTCCTGGAGGATAGTTGCCATTTTGCCAGAGAAAGGGCTTAACTGCGCTATAGGAATGGACAAGAAATCCTTGCTGTTGATACTCTTTTTCAGAAATTCCTGGTATAGGATACCCTGTAGCTTTGACAAAAGCTTGGTATTCGGCATTGGTTACTAAATTACGACTTATGCAAAAAGCCGGAAGTGATAGTACCTGTTGAGGCGACTCCCAAGCAAACCAGCGCTTATTCCGTAACTGTTGCTCCGCTTGGGTTACTAATTCCGGTTTAGAAGCTGCAGCTATAGCAGAAATACGATAAGCATAATCTCTTTCGGCACTATTACTACCAGCAATAAAATTTCCTGCCGGAATAAATATAAACTCCTGATCAACTTGACATCGGCTGCGGGTAATTGCTTGAACTGGGAAATTAGATTTATTAAAATTTAAACCAATAGTAACTAAAATAGCGATTACTAAAAGGGCAGTCACCAAGGCAATTACAGTAATTACTAACCCTAGGATAACTAGATTTTGTAGCTTGTACAAATATCTAATTGAGTGAGCAGCTTTCCTCGTCATTCCCTGTTCTCCAATCTCCAAAGCCAAGACTTATAAGCAGGCTCTAATTGAGAATTATATTTTTCTTCAATTCCCTGCTTCAAAGCTTCAGAAGGTCGATATAAGAATAGATTCTTAAAACCTTCATCAATCTCAGGGATATTTGGTTCAACTACTAACTGTAACTGAACATCAGGTTTAAGCCAATGGCAAAGAGACATAACTCTACCAGGAATTTCATTGCTAATCAACAGTGGTTGTTCTGCTTGATTAACTATGCGAACTATCTGAGGATTATATCGACTTTTTGCATAACTCTTGTGCCACCAAACAGGAATTTGAGAACTTACCCCACAGGAAAGAACACCACTAATAATCAGAACAATTGCCACATACTGCCAGCGCTGATGATGCTCTGTGGTACTTAAACTTAGTATCTGCTTATCCCTCTTTCTCCCCATCTCCCCATCTCCGCGTCTGGGCGTCTGGGCGTCTCCCCATCTCCCCATCTCCCCATCTCCGCGTCTGGGCGTCTGGGCGTCTCCCCATCTCCCCATCTCCCCATCTCCGAAAGAATTAATACCTAGACATTTACTAGAGATTAAATAGGCAACAGCAATCTGAATACCAAGATAACAAGGAATCGCATAACGAGTAATACTAGAACGACGACCACCTAAAATCAAATCTGGTGCAATAATTGCAGTTCCTGTCACCCCAATTAGGGTAACAATGAATAGCCAAGTTTTTAAGGGAGTGTGTCGCCAGAGATGGTAAAGAGCATATATTGCCAAGAAAGCAGTCAGATAGTGTAGTGGACTAAAGGGACTAGTTCCTTGGTTAAAATCTAAGAAAATACGGCTTAAATTTAATCCCCAAAATAGAGGCAAAAAACCTGAACGACTGACGTTAACAGAGGCTGTATTGTCCAAAAATTTAGAGAAATTAGCAATAACAATCGCCATCCAAGGTAGAAATAGTAGCAAACCCACTATTGATGAGAGCAAATAAGCTACAATTTGCTTACTCCATCGGCGAGTTGCAGTTAATAATACATAAATTCCATGTCCCAACAAAACAAATCCAGAAAAGGGATGGGCATAAAGTCCTAGAGCTACACTTAGCCCATAAATTCCCCAACTTGACCAATTATTAAGACGCTTTGCCCGTAGTAGCGATGCAGAGGAAAATAAGATGGTAACAATCCAGAGGCTATATTCCCGTGCTTCCTGAGCATAGAGAACATGGAAGGGAGAAATAGCAATTATAGTAACTCCTATCCAAGAAGTTACAGAGGAACTGAAAAGTTCTCGACAAAGCCAATAAACGCAGGGAATTGCCAACAGACTAATCACTGCTGATAAAGCTCTGATGGTAACTATAGAATTGCCAAATATCTGTAACCAAAACCGAGCCATCAAATAATACAGAGGCGAATGTTCTGGGTTGCCAGTTAAGACATTGAGGGTGTTAGCGAGATTCTTAGTACGATTTGGATATTGGTACTGCTCCAGCAACTGTCCAACACTGATGGGGCGACCATCAAAAACCTGTTGTACTAACTCAGTTTGCCTGTAACCAGAAATACGCAACGAGGTCATCGTCTCATCGTACCAGTAAACCTTCCGCTCAAGGTTATAAAATCGGAAAAATATTCCCAGTACTAAGAGGATTGCGATTAAATTTCGCAGCCAATGCTCCTTCAGTGTTCGCTTGTTAAGCAACATTAGTTTTGAACAACACCACTAGTCAATTCCCTCCCTAGTTTACCTACTCCCTATTCCCTAAAACCTAGTCAGCTATTATGCATCTAAATGGCACTTTCGACCGTTTCTAGAAACGCAGGAGTTAAGAGTTTAGGAGACGAATGGTTAATTAATATCATTTCCCCATCTCCCCCTCCCCTATCTCCCCATCTCCTTAGGTAGCAATCGTGACCAAAACAGAGACAATGACTTGACAAAAGGAAGACCTTGAGCAATGATTATAGTTTTCCTACTGGAGTTGTTGGCAGGCAATTCGATTGATCAGTTGCTAACAAGCAATCTGCTTATCAAGATACATATGCGGACAAGCAATCTGCCTATAAAGATACATATGTAGCTAAAAACAGGTTGCTATGATGGGAACCTATTTCAATAATCAACCGAGGTTAAGTACTAGCTAACATTCGGTAAATCAGGGTGCAATCTACTTAATAGGAATCATGCAACAAACGAACACTATTACCAAGCCCAAGCATATTGTTTTAACATCTCACCCAGGTCGTTACTCGACGAAATCCTTACCAATTCGTTGGGGAGACAGCTCCCCCCTGCAACGAGGCCCCATTGTGGGAACCTTAAGAAACCAAGCTCATCGCAATGTTATTGGTACTCATTCCGGCTCATATTCAATCTATCGCGCCTTAGCAGTTGCCAGCGGAGCGCTCCAACCAAATCATCTTGCTGATCTTACCAACACTGCTCCCACTACTGTCATTGGACCTCATCCCAGTTGGGCAGATAGCAATCGTATTGTCTCCCTAGACCCCTTTGGCGCAATGGTACATGAGGCTTATGCCGACTTGTATGAGCAGGGATACGACATTCGACCCACCATTGCTGTTACTCAAGCCCATATTAAAATGCCAGAACTCCAAGAGGCTATAGCCAAAGGGGATTTGTTGAAGGATGGTCTAGTTGTCAAAAATGACGGCAGTTTAGTTGTAAATAAAGTAGCAATTGACCCAGTCTGGTATCTGCCAGGAGTTGCTAATCGACTCAACGTTGAGGAAAGTGACTTGCGCCATGCCCTCTTTCAGCAAACTGGCGGCATGTTTCCGGAATTAGTCACGCGCCCAGATTTACAAGTATTCTTACCCCCTATTGGCGGCATTACTGTTTATTTACTGGGTGATATAGCAGCAATTACTGACCCCAAACGACAATTAGCTGTGCGGGTACATGACGAATGCAACGGTTCAGATGTTTTTGGTTCCGATATCTGCACCTGTCGTCCTTATCTGGTGCATGGTCTTGAGGTCTGCGCTAGAACTGCACAGGGCGGCGGTGCTGGGGCCTTAGTCTACTTCCGCAAAGAAGGTCGAGCCTTGGGTGAGGTTACCAAGTTTTTAGTATACAATGCCCGCAAACGCCAGCAAGGAGGCGACCGCGCCGATGCCTACTTTAACCGCACGGAGTGTGTTGCTGGCGTCCAAGATATGCGATTCCAAGAACTAATGCCTGATGTACTCCATTGGCTGGGAATTACGCGGATTGACAGTTTTATCTCGATGAGCGATATGAAGTACCAGGCAATCGTCAACTCCGGGATCAAGATTGTCAAACGCATCCCAATTCCAGAAGAATTGATTCCCGCCGATGCCCAAGTGGAAATTGCTGCCAAGACAGCCGCTGGTTACTACAGTGAAAAAGACGCACCAGATGATATTGCCCTAGCTGGCATTAAAGGGCGTTCTCTGCTACCTAGTTGAGATTTAACTAAATAGGGTTATTCTTAAGAGTTAAGCTTTGGGAAGAGGATTTAAAACCCTTCCCAAAGTCGACTCCGATAAAAAAGGGGAACTGAATAATTAATTCTGCCCTTACCCGTTAAGAAATCCCCTGTTTTCAGTCAACAGTTGTCAGTATTGTAAGTAATAAGTAAGAACAAGAAAATTTATTACTTATTACTTATTACTTATTACTTATTTCTACTCTAAGGTTAGTATTTGTGAATAATGCCCAACAGCAACTGATCACGTACTTGAGAACACCAGTAGCAATTAGAGAACGATGCGATCGCCTTTTTAAACTAGCCTGTACTGACTCTTTACCTTACTTTTACTGTGATTTAAGTCAGCTAGACAAAGTTGCTAGTTACGTCATCGAGGTGATACAGGAACAATACCCAGATTTGAATATCCCCTTTCACAGTCGCTGGCGACATTTTGAAGTTGATAATATCCCGCGTCTGGCTGAGCTAGAGCAGAAATTGGCAGGACTAACACCCCTGGAGATAGCACAAACCAAGTTTGACCTAGTAATTGTCAGTGTCTTACTAGATGCCGGTGCTGGCGCTGATTGGCAGTATCACGAATCGGAAACTGGACTAGTATTTCGTCGTTCTGAAGGTTTAGCGGTAGCAAGCTTCCGGATGTTTTGTCAAGGCACTTTTTCCAGTGACCCAGCATATCCTCTACAAGCCGATGCCCAAGCCTTAAAAAGCTTAACCTTAGAAAACTTAGCTCAGGGATTCCAGGTGAATCAAGATAATTTGCTTCTAGGTATTGAAGGCAGATTGTCACTGTTACAACGTTTAGGGCAGTCTCTATCAGGATTCCCCCAAATGTTTGGCAAAAGTCACCCGCGCCCCGGTAATTTAGTTAAATATTTACTGGATTTATCAACTAGTCCCCCTTCTTCTTTCCCATTATCGACAACAGGAGTCGCAGGCTGGGGAATACAAGCAACAGAGAAACTTCAAAAGCCATCCCTGGCAAAAAGTCAACTGTCTGCTAGTAAGATTTTAACTGCTGTCTTAGAAGGATTAGGAAACATCTGGCCAGGAAGACTAGCGATCGCTAATGTAAATTTAGGTGATGTTTGGCTGCATCCTGCTTTTAAAGTGGAAGATGATAGCGAGCACTACGTTCCCTTTCATAAACTCTGCCAGTGGTTAACTTACTCCCTTTTCGAGCCACTACAGGAACTAGGTATGGAAATTACCGAACTCGAGCAGCTAACAGGCTTACCAGAATATCGCAATGGTGGTTTATGTTTGGATTTAGGGTTATTGAAATTAAAGGATACCTCGATTTTAAAGGAACCTCAGTTACCAGGTTCTGTGGCAATTGTTGAATGGCGCGCACTAACTGTTAGTCTGTTAGACTCAATTGCGGCAGCAATCAGACAACAACTGAAGATGAGTCCGCAAAAGTTACCACTAGTGAAAATTTTACAAGGAGGAACCTGGACAGCCGGAAGAAAGCTTGCAACTCAGTTGAGAGTGGATGGTTCTCCCCCACTACAGATTAAGAGCGATGGGACAGTATTTTAATGAGTGCTCCAGTCAGGGTAATTAATCATCCATTTGTACAGCATAAGTTAACGCTAATGCGTCAGGGGCAAACTAGCACAGCCAAATTTCGCCGACTTATTAAAGAGGTAGGAATTTTGTTGGCCTATGAAGTGACACGTGATTTGCCTCTCAAATACGAAACTATCGAGACACCAATTGCCCCGATGGTTGCTCCGATGCTTGCCTCGGAAAAGAAGATGGTAATTGTTTCAATTATGCGGGCGGGACAGGGTTTGTTGGACGGAATTCTAGAACTGATGCCCTCAGCGCGTGTGGGACATATTGGGTTATACCGTGATCCTACTACCCTTGTTCC
Source organism: Symploca sp. SIO2E9 (assembly GCA_010692645.1). GTDB lineage: Bacteria > Cyanobacteriota > Cyanobacteriia > Cyanobacteriales > Coleofasciculaceae > SIO3C6. Next base: position 29,089 of record JAAHGS010000004.1, on the reverse strand, counting down.
CATTGAATATTATTTGAAACTTCCCCAGGGACTAGAACAGCGGGATATCTTGGTGGTTGATCCAATGCTAGCAACAGGTAATTCGGCAGTTGCCGCGGTTGACAGAATAAAAGAATTTGACCCTCTATCAATCAAGTTTTTATGCTTGTTGGCAGCACCAGAGGGGGTTGAATATTTCCAACAGCAGCACCCAGATGTGCCCATCTATACAGCCGCCATTGATCATAAATTGGACGAGCATGGCTATATTGTCCCTGGAATGGGGGATGTAGGTGACAGGCTCTACGGGACAAAATAGATTACATAGAAACAGAATGCTACAAATAGTCTGACTTGAAGTAATAAGTAATAAGTAATAAGTGACAATAAAACATTTATTATTTTTGATTGTTTGCTTAAAACTTATCTATATTAGATGGCAATGCAAAAGACTCGATGAGTAGAACATCAGAACCAGGGTCAATTGATCGCTCGCAAGCAGATGAGGACTATCCTCTGAGTGCAGTTCCACCGGAGGCGCGTCAGCCTATTTTGTCCCTTGCTCCCTTGCTAATTAGTTTTACCCTATATTCGGGCAATTTGTGGTTAGGAGAGATTGTTGGTTCAGCCTATCGCTTTTGGCCTGATTTAATTCGTACCGTCTTACTGGGTAACTTACTGGTGGGTGTATATGCCGCAGCTATAGCATACATTGCTGCCAATAGTGGTCTCAATACAGTATTAATGGCGCGTTTCAGTTTTGGTAACTTAGGCTCGCGCTGGGTAGATTTAATTCTTGGTATTCCCCAAATTCTTTTGTATGCCTGGGGTTCATCTCTGATAGCCCAGTTAATTAATCAAGTGGTAGGGCTGCCTTTATCCTTCAATTGGCTAATTATAATCTTTTTTACCTATGCCTTCTGCACTACGGCATACATGGGTTATCTGGCAATGGATTGGTTTAGTCGTTTGGCTGTACCAGTTATGGTAATTTTGCTGATTTGGAGTCTTAGTATTGCTGCCGGAGATGCTGGAGGTTTCTCCGATTTACAGGCAATAATCCCCCAAAAACAACTATCTCTCGAAGAAGCCATTACCCTCATTTTCGGTGTTTTAGTTTCTGGTGCTACTCAGGCAACTAACTTTAGTCGCTTTGCCAGTAATGGTCGCCAAGCTGCCCAAGTTACTTTACTTGCTTTTTTTCTGGGCAATAGTTTGCTCATATTTTGCGGTGCCTGCTATAGCATAATCTATGGTACAGAACAGATTGTGCAGGTAATGACCAAGCAAGAATTATTAGTCTGGGGCTTGGCGTTCCTGTTCCTGAATATGTGGACTAGTCAGGATAAAATTATTTATTCTTTCTCACTAGCAGGCGCTAATCTGTTCCGCACTAAAAAGCGCAATCGCCTAGTGTTTGTGGGAGTAACTATAGCTCTATTTTTGGCTTGGGGTGGCATAGATAACCCCATGACTTACTTGCTGAAGCTATTTGGAACCTTAATTCCTCCCATTGGTGGGGTCATCATGGCGGATTACTGGCTACATTACCAGGGAAAATTTCCGTCTTTACAAAAGCAGGCACCAGCCTATAACCGTCGAGGTCTCCTTTCCTATGTAATTGCTTGTGCGATCGCCTGGTATGTACCAGGAATTAAACCGATAAATGGCATGATTGCAGCTGCAGTACTCTACTCACTGATGTTGGGAAAAAATAGAGGGGGAGATGGGGAGATGGGGAGATGGGGAGATGGGGAGACAAAGCGATGACAAAAAGACTACCAGCACGCTTAAAATAAACAATACTGCTATAAGAATAGTTTAAAAACGAATGTTTGTTGGTAGCGCACAAGCGGCACGACTGATGGGTGTATCTGCTAGGCGAATATGCCAGTTACTTAAAGGAGGCAGAATTCAAGGAGCCTTTAAGGTTGGCAGGTCTTGGATAATTCCTCTCTTTGATGGCATGCCAAAGGTAAGTGAGGGAACTAGAGGTCCAAAAGCCCGTTGGCGCAGGAGAAGACCTGCCCCTGTGACTATCATTCATGTCAATCAGCAGACTATTCGCCAAAATCAAAAACAAGAGAAGCCCGCTCCGGTGATTAGCGTTAAGCGAGGGCAAAGCAATACTTACGGGCATGAAGTAGAAATCCATGGACCGTGCCGGGTGGTTTATCGGCGTGACAATCCAAAGCCATGCGGGGCCAGGGTTTGGATTGAAACTCTCTTCGGTGTCGAAGTGTTCACCCAAAATTCGGAGTAGCAATCACCACTGGCGCTGAGCTTCGCTCAATCGCAACTCTAGAAAATCTCAGAGACATGAGTTTGACAAAACTCTTATCCAGAAAGTATTCCAGACTACGAAATAGCTATATGATTCTCGCCAAAAGGCTTTGGCAGAGGAAGCGGCTAAATATGTCCTGGAGAAACACTGTGAGTCTGGCGGAGGTGCATATTCACCAAAAAAGATCAAGCAGTTTACTGGAGACCTCGAAGATTACTTATTCTATGTGTACCACTGCCTATATCTAGGAAACCCGAATCTGCTTTACAAAGAAAAGATAGACCCTAAAATCCCCCTGACTCTAGAGCCTGGTTTGTATGTAAAGGCATTCGAGTTTATTAAGGAGCAGAGAGTTCCCGAAAATATGCCTAGCGAAGTTACCAAAAAACTGAGGGCTTACTTGAGTCTCCTAATTACCTTGATTCCGCTTTAAACGTCGTCTTTCTATTTCGTTTCGGACTATATCCTCGTAAACTTCTTGTGTGTTTTCCAGATAGTTGACTATTGGCTGTAAAATAGATTCCAAGTCTGGGTGACGTTTAATGATTTGTCTCAGTCGAGAGATATATTCCCTAGAAGTCATGTGATCAATCATATAATTTCCTAAGTTGTAAACTTATATTGGCTTTGGTAGAAACAACTCTAGTTCACCATTAGACGCAATCTGCGCACGATAACTAAGGAGTTGTCCAGAAATAATTTGACTCTCCATCTCCCTAGAAATTTATAGACTATGAGAAAACTTCTGCAGAAACAAAAAGTCGTTTTTGGAAAACTCCTCACTGCTGTTAACTTCTGCAGAAATACAGCAACAATATATCAAGCTTGATATAGATGGTGAAGAAATTAACCGTCAATAAGTTCCGTACTTGTCCTTTAATTTGAGGCGTACACCCTCACCTAATCAACTGCCCCAAAGCTCCCAACATCCGCTCCACTTCAACTAACCCTGCTTTATCCTGCTCCAGGATACCTTTGATAGCAGCAGGGTCATGCTCACCTACATATTTAGCGATCACCTTTGCTGCTAGCCCTTCGAGCTAATCGCTTCCCTTACCAAACTCCTGAGGAGGAGACTCCCTCTACCGAAGACGGATAAATTTTCACAAAATCCGAAAATGATAGGATGATGTATAAACGACAAGGACTTCAGGCAGATTGTATAGACTGCCCAATCCCCAAAAAGCGCGAAGATGATATAGACGTCTCCTCCTCCTGCTGCTATGTTAAAAAATTTACTCGGTGATCCAAACACAAGAAAGCTTAAAAGATACCAGCCTTACGTTGCTGACATAAATGTCTTAGAAGAAGATATGCGATCGCTCTCAGATGAGCAACTCAAGGGCAAAACGGCAGAATTTAAACAGAGGTTGGAGAAGGTCACAATTGATCGAGAGCGAGATGAACTGCTTGATGAATTGCTACCTGAAGCCTTTGCCGTAGTGCGGGAAGCAGCTTGGCGAGTACTGGGAATGCGCCACTATGACGTTCAGCTCTTGGGTGGGATTGTCCTGCATAAAGGGCAAATTGCTGAGATGAAAACAGGTGAAGGTAAAACCCTGGTTGCTACCCTGCCAGCTTATTTGAATGGTATTGATAGCAGGGGTGTTCATATCGTCACCGTCAACGACTATCTGGCACGTCGTGACGCTGAGTGGATGGGACAAGTACACCGCTTCTTGGGATTGGATGTGGGGCTGATTCAGTCGGGAATGGGGCCAGCAGAACGACAGCGCAACTACTCCTGTGATGTTACCTATGCCACCAACAGTGAGTTAGGGTTCGACTACCTGCGTGATAACATGGCAACGGCAATGTCAGATGTAGTACAACGCCCCTTCAACTATTGCATCATTGACGAGGTAGATTCAGTATTGGTTGATGAGGCAAGGACGCCTTTGATTATTTCTGGGCAGGTGGAAAGACCGACAGAGAAGTACATGAAGGCGGCAGAAATTGCTAAAGTCCTACAGGTGGAGGCAGAAGACTACGAAGTTGATGAAAAGGCGCGTAACGTTCTGTTGACTGATGAAGGTTTTGCTAAAGCTGAGGAATTATTAGGTGTTCAGGACTTATTTGACCCCAATGACCCTTGGGCGCACTATATTTTTAACGCCATTAAAGCTAAAGAACTATTTCAAAAAGATGTAAACTACATCGTGCGCAACAAGGAAGTAGTAATTGTAGATGAGTTTACAGGTAGGGTATTGGCAGGGCGTCGCTGGAGTGATGGTTTACACCAAGCGATTGAAGCCAAAGAGCATGTGGAGATTCAAAATGAAACCCAAACCCTTGCCACGATTACCTATCAGAATTTCTTTTTGCTTTATCCGAAGTTAGCAGGGATGACGGGTACTGCCAAGACAGAAGAGGCAGAATTTGAAAAAATCTACAACCTACAGGTTACAGTTATTCCCACTAATAAGCCTTCTAAACGTGGAGACTTATCAGATGTAGTCTATAAGACAGAGCAGGCTAAGTGGATGGCGGTAGCTTCTGAATGTGTCGAGATTCATCAAATCGGACGCCCAATTCTAGTGGGTACTACCAGTGTGGAAAAATCCGAACTTTTGTCAAGACTTTTGGCACAAAACGAAATACCCCACGAATTACTCAACGCTAGACCTGAAAATGTGGAACGAGAGTCAGAGATTGTTGCCCAAGCAGGAAGAAGGGGAGCACTGACAATTGCCACCAACATGGCTGGGCGAGGCACTGATATTATTTTGGGTGGTAACGCTGACTACATGGCAAGGCTCAAGTTGCGGGAATACTTGATGCCTAAGATTGTGCGACCTTCAGAAGACGAGGCTCTTTCCCCAGTCTCTGTACCAGGAGCAGGAGGGCGCTCCGGTGGAGTAGGCTTTGCCCCTGGTAAGAAAGTGAAAACCTGGAAAGCAAGTCCCGATATTTTCCCCACTGAATTATCCCCAGAAACGAAAAAACAGCTTAAGGAAGCTGTCGATGTGGCAGTACTCCATTATGGAGAACGGAGTCTGCCGGAACTGGAAGCAGAAGAAAAAGTCGCAATTGCTGCCGAAAATGCGCCTACTGATGACCCAGTGGTTGAAAAGCTACGCGAGGTTTACAAAGGGATTCGCTCCGAATATGACCAGTTTACAGATCGTGAACATGAGGAGGTTGTAAGCAAAGGAGGTTTGCATGTAGTTGGCACAGAACGCCATGAATCGCGCCGTATTGATAACCAACTGCGAGGGCGTGCGGGAAGACAAGGGGACCCTGGTTCAACCAAATTTTTCCTGAGTTTAGAAGATAATTTACTACGGATTTTTGGTGGCGATCGTGTAGCGGGGTTAATGAATGCCTTCCGCGTTGAGGAAGATATGCCCATCGAATCTGGGATGCTTACTCGTTCTTTGGAAGGGGCGCAGAAAAAAGTTGAAACCTTTTACTACGACACCCGTAAACAGGTGTTTGAGTACGACGAGGTGATGAACAATCAAAGGCGGGCAATTTATGCTGAAAGACGCCGAGTACTTGAAGGGCTAGACCTCAAAGAGCAAGTGATTCAGTATGCTGAAAAGACAATGGATGATATTGTTGAGGCCTACGTTAACCCTGAATTGCCGCCGGAAGAGTGGAAGTTAGATAAGTTGGTGGATAAGGTGAAGGAATTTATCTACTTACTTGAAGATTTAGAGCCCAAGCATCTTGATGACATGACCATTGGGGAAATCAAGACTTTCTTATATGAAGAAGTTCGCAAAGCCTACGACCTCAAGGAAGCACAAGTGGATAAAATCCAGCCTGGGCTAATGCGGCAAGCTGAGCGTTTCTTCATCTTGCAACAAATTGACACTCTCTGGCGAGAGCATTTACAGTCTATGGATGCTCTGCGTGAGTCTGTTGGTTTGCGAGGCTATGGACAAAAGGACCCCCTGATTGAGTACAAACAGGAGGGATATGAAACCTTTTTGGAGATGATGATCGATATTCGTCGCAATGTCGTTTATTCTCTGTTCCAGTTCCAACCGCAAGTTCAGCCTCAAGCAGTGTGAACTGAGATGGGAGATGGGGGGATGGGGAGATGGGGGGATGGGGAGATGGGGAGATGGGGAGATGGGGAGAGGATGAATGTATATAAATCTGGAATTCGTCCGATTTTGTTTTCTGCACTTAAGGCGGATCCAGAGTGGTTACATCAACAAAGCTTACGGTTGTTAGCTTGGCTTGATAGTAATAGTGAAAGCTCTCCAAGTCGCTGGATTCAAGCCCAATTGCAGCAGTCTTTTTGCCTGAGTGATCCTCGCTTAGAGCAAAATCTCTGGGGATTAAAGTTTCCTAATCCTCTAGGTTTAGCAGCTGGCTTTGATAAGGATGGTGTTGCTGCTGATATTTGGGGTAAACTCGGTTTTGGCTTTGCTGAATTAGGAACAGTAACCTTTCATCCTCAACTGGGAAATCCCCGCCCCCGCTTGTTTCGTTTAGAAGCAGACAAAGCAGCCCTCAACCGCATGGGATTTAATAATCAAGGGGCTGTAGCAATGGCACAAAGGTTTAAACTTAAAGCTGCAAGAGATAAAATATTGCTTTCGCCTCTACAGCCCTCTATTCCTATTGGCATTAATCTTGGCAAGTCAAAAGTAACACCACTGGCAGAGGCGGCAACAGATTATTTAGGAAGTTTTCGCCTACTGAAGGATTGGGGAGATTACTTTGTTGTTAATGTCTCTTCTCCAAACACCCCTGGGTTGCGTACGCTCCAGGATGCAAAGCAACTGAGTTTAATTTTAGAGGCTTTACAGCAGGAAAATCAAGGAACCAAGCCGATTTTGGTGAAAATTGCTCCAGATTTGGAGTGGGATGCCATTAGTGATGTTCTTAACCTCGCCCAAACCTATCAGTTAGCGGGAATTATTGCTACCAACACTACAATCAGTCGTGACTCACTCAAAACTCAGCGACTCAAGGCAACTGGCAAAGCGGTTAGTGAAGAAGCTGGCGGTATTAGTGGAGCACCATTACGTCAACGTTCTACAGAAGTGATTCGCTTTATCCACCAACAGACTCAAGGAAAACTGCCAATTATTGGAGTTGGAGGTATTTTTACAGCTGAAGATGCTTGGGAGAAGATTACTGCTGGTGCTAGTCTAATTCAAGTTTACACTGGTTGGATTTATGAAGGCCCCTCGATGGCACGGCAGGTTTTGGAAGGGTTATTGCAGAAGTTGGAGGAAGAGGGATTGAGTTCAATTGATCAAGCGGTGGGTTTTCAAAAAAAAGTAATAAGTAATAAGTAATAAGTAATAAGTAGGGCTTGCTGAATTAATATAGAATGCATACCAAACAAGGGTTTTGAGCCTTTTTTTTTCTAAATAGGGCTTGCTGAATAAGTCTACAGAGTGAATCTGGAAGCTACACAGCCTGTAAAATCTGAGTTTCACCGCTTGATTCCCAAAATTAACCAGGGATTTCCTTCAAAATCCTTGCACTTAATAGGAAAATCTCGGAGCTGCTCATGGATAATCAAGCTTAGAACTATCGGCTTTTCCCTACTCCCTGCTCCCTGCTCCCTCTCCTTACCACCAGACTTATTCAGCAAGGCCTAAGTAATAAGTAAGCGGTTTAACTGCTATTGACAACTGAGTCGCGGTTAACCCAACCAAAGTATAGCAATCGCCACAACTGTTAGGACAGTTTCTTGTTCCCTGTTCCCTATTCCCTGTTCCCTTTGATCCAAAATAGGATGTCCTAACCGCCCTGTCAGTTGCTATAACACCTCGACTCAGCTTATTTCCTTACTTTAATCGCTAGCTTTAAGCAATTTCTTGTTTTTTAAGCTTTTTGGAATGTTGTTTCTTGAGTAAGCCACCAATTCCTAGGGCAGTTACTGAACCAAGAATGGTGAAGGGTTCGGGCACTTTTTTTGTAACTGTGTAATGTCCTTTCTTAATTAAATTGCCATGACTAAGGAAATTCCATTTGCCGTTTTCTTTCAGCTTTAATGTAACTCCCTTGTTTAATTCTAAGTTTATAAATTGCTTTGTGTTGATATCGAATGATCCTGTTTTTATGTTCTCTTTTGTAAAGGACTGACCTCCTGCAAAATCACTAGTGCTTGTGTAGTCTGTAATCTTTCCCTTGTCGTCTACAGAAAAACTTCCTGTTCCTATCGATTTTTTTTCGCCATCTATATTTGAGGAGAAGTTCAAATGAAAATTTGCGGCATCAGCTGCTTTCGGCGTCAGTACTGCAAAGCTTAGAGCAATGGTAGTAGCGGCAATAGCTTTTTTTGTTAAGGAATTGAGTCTTCTGCTGATCATAATCATAGCTAGTGTTTTTTTTGTTTTACTTGTGAACTGAGTCTATTCAAGTAAAGTACAAAAATAATTGAATAGAATCTATATAAAATATAGCCTGAAGATTAATGATTTAATTTAACAATTCAATTAAGTTTTTATGTTTTTTGAATTAATATTTATTCATCGAGTAATATTCATTATGATGATTTTAATCTACATAAAATGCAGATTATTTTAACCTCTAACCTTAGAGGATAGAGTATGACAGTACTCAAAAGTATAATTTTTTTATTTAAAAGTAATTAATTATCTTGTTCATAATCAGACCTACAGTACGTTAGTCAATGTTAACAATACCATCAATATTTGACAAGCAACTTAGTTAATCTTGATTAAAGCAATAAATTTAATTCACAAGAAAAACATAATTGTCAAGTTGATCAATAAAATCAGTTTTGTTAGCTGAATAATTGCATGATTTGTATTTATGTGTTCAACAAGTGTAAATCATCTAATCATTAAAAACAATACTTAGAAAGCGATTTAGGCATCTTATGATTCCATTTTCTGCATATTGAATAAATCCTAAAAAAGGAAATGAATTCGATATTTTAGCTAGAGACTTTGTACTTCAACAGATAGAGAAGTGGTATAATTGTAGATTATCAACAATAACAGAAATTACCCGTCTAACTAATATAGACGGGTATAGTTCAAGTGTGAACAGACGATTTGTTTGTTGAGGTTAGCGGTGAATTACACTATCTTTCAGTCAAGCTTCTATCATTCCTTTCTGTTGTTTTTTTGAATGCTTTCTTTTAAGTGCAGCTCCAAATCCGATGGCTGTGGCTGAACCAAGGATAGTGAGGGGTTCGGGTGCAGATTTGGGGTGTTTCTTTGAAATTTTGTATTTTCTTCTTTTACTACCGTCGTCATTGAATTGCCAATTCCCATTTTCCAGTTTTAATCTAACTGTTATAGGTTTCTTACCATTTTTATTTTTCCTATTTTGAGTAAATAATGGATCCCTGATTTGGTGTTTTTCTGTCTCAAATCCCCATTTATTGCGCTGTTTTCCGCCAAAAAATTGATGGTTTCTTTTGTGTCTACTGCGTGTGTATTTATCAAGACTTTCATCTTCATTTACAGTAAAGTATTCTGTTCTTAAGTCGTTTCCTTTTCGTGAAAAATGCAAATTAAAGCTGGAAGCATCAACTGGTTCAGCTGTCAGTACTGCAAAGCTTAGAGCTATACCGGCAGTGGCAAGAACTTGTCTTTTTAAGGAATTGAGTCTTTTGCTGAGCATAATCATAGCTAGTGAGTCTTTCTTCTTATTGATGAACTGAGTCTATTCAAACAAAACGTAAAATCAAGCCAAAGATAATCCATATAAAATATAATCCACAAATCAAGGATTAAATTTAAAGTTTCAATCAATTTATTGTGTAGTTCGCAACAAATATTATTCGAAAAATAATATTTGTTATGATAATTTTAATCTGCGTTTTATGCATATTAATTTAACCTCTAATGTTAGAGGTTAGAGTATACAAAAATAATTATTATTTCTTCTTATTTATCTAAATTAATATGGGTCAAATCCCCATCCCATTTGTCTAGGCATCTCGATGTCTCGGTGTCCTCGTGTCTTTAACCGATAGGATGATGGATTATTACTTCAAGAGATTAATAATTAAAATTCATGATTCATAATTATTATCTCGTGCCCAACTAGTACCGCGCCAAATGCTAATAAACAGAAAACTAGAAATCAAAGCCCCTAAATTCCATTTCACAGAACTCTTCAGTAAAACCCAGCGGCGAGAAGAAAGATTCTCCTTAGCTTGAGTCTTGATATCCTTCTCACCACTAGCAATAAAATCTGAGAGTTTTTCTTTCATCTTTTCCAACTGCTGGACATCCTTAATCTCCGGGGTGCGCCCTTGACTATCAAGAGTACTCAATAACTGTTCCATCTCAGTACTTGTGGTTGCCTGCTCTAAGGCATTCTTAACCTGTTGCATCTGTGTCATCTGCTCTTCAACTTGGGTAGTAATTTGAGTATTATTCTGTTTCTCAATCCGCATAGTATTAACAATTCCTAAAGGAATCAGTAAAAAAAATAATACCCCAGCTAACAAAGTAGACCAAGATAAGAACTTCAACAGAGGTACTTCCCATTTACTACGCCCATTAAACTCCCCTAAAAACACCAATACTAAGCCAATTAAAGGCACAGGTACTCGTTCTACTATTCCCCCGATAGTTTGAAATTCCCAAACAGGATTCATAAACTGCACAGGGACAAACATTTCGATTAGATCAAATAGGGCTAATACCAATAAACCGTAGCCCAGTAAATGAAACAGACTAATCGAGAGCAACAGACTAGAGTTAAACTGCCTCAGTTCATCTACTGTTTGTTCTAAAGGATTGTTTTTGACCTGAGTCATTTTTTAAATACCTTTAATTCTCAATAAAATGCAGCTTTACACTCACTGCAGTCACTAAAGCTATAGGCTGCGATCGCATTGCTTGTGTTTAAATATTTTTTTTTGATGTTTATTAATTTAACAAGCCCATAAGTATTTGACAAGCAATTTACTTAATCTTCATTAAAACAATACATTACCTTCACAAAAAACATAATTGTCAAGCTTTTAAGAAGGTAGCTGTGTTAACTAAGTAATTACATGATTTACATTTATATGATCAACAACTGTAAATCATCTAAGGATAAAGAACAATACTTAAAAAGCGATTTATGCATGTTGTGTCTGCATAAATCGCATACTGAATAAATCTTAAGAAAAGAAAATGAATAGGAGCTTCTTTATTAGAGAACGGTAGGTCAAAAGGCGGAAGTGTAAACACATTGCAACACTTACTTGTTTAACTTTTTAGTTCTAGTTAGGGTTTGCTGAATAAGTCTGGTAGTAAGGAGAGGGAGCAGGGAGCAGGGAGCAGGGAGCAGGGAGCAGGGAGCAGGGAGCAGGGAGCAGGGAGCAGGGAAAAGCCGATAGTTCTAAGCTTGATTATCCATGATCAGCTCCGAGATTTTCCTATTAAGTGCAAGGATTTTGAGCCATTGGATGCTATAACAAAGCACTTGAAAGCAAAAAAAAATGCTCAAAACTCTTGTTTGGTATGCATTCTATATTAATTCAGCAAGCCTTAGTTAATGACACAAAAATTCCTCATAGCTATCAATAACTGTGCTTCAAAACCCATAAATTGGTGGCAAGTGACGCTATGACACAAGTAATAAGTTTAACCGAATACCAACTTATTACTTATTACTTATTACTTATTACTTGTTACTTGCTATGTTCTTTTAGAGATGGGAGACGTCACAAAATAACTGCTGCATTGCGTTAGTGTAAGTCTGCAACAAAAGCATTTGTTCTTGGCTCATATGCACCCAAAACTCATCTACTAAAAATGGCACAATTTTTTTGACTAATTCCCAATCAACATCAATACTAGGAAAGACTAAGACACACAATGGTAGGAGTTCCTTCTCCACTGCTGCCATACTATCTTCTAGAACACATAGCCAGAGATAAGCTTGGAACATTTCTATATCTCGGATACTAGAGGCTTTTACCCCTGGTTCATCTAAGTTACCCCTACGACTACGATGATTGGGGTACATTTGGCAGGCTCGACGGTGGATATTGACGGCAATTTCTCTAGATGCAGGTAACATCTGTTGAACAAGAGCTAATTTCCATGAGCCAGGAGTTTGCTTTGCAGCAGCATCACAAACTCTCTGCCAGGGAATACATACTTGCTCTTCTACAAACTTGAAATAGGGGCTTAGTAGTATTTGCTCTGACAGTTGTAGTTGATTGAAAATAAATCTAGTGCTAAAGTGGAATTGTGTGGAAACAAAACCAATCGCACGTCGGTCTCCTGTTGATAAATGCTCTATCCGTAGTTGTTCTATTTTTGGTTGAAGTTCCCGAGAAAGCTGTTGCACTGTTGGCAATCTAACTGTAGGCATTACCCATTGCTTAAAGAAGTCTCCAGAGATATTTACAGCGCCTAAAAATGATTTTTCTGTGTTTGAAAGCGAGGCAGGTAAAGATAGGGGTGGCTGCTGCTTATAAATCTCCATTAAGTGATGATAAATCATCTGAATATACTGGGATAGATGCTTATAATCGGCTAAATTAACAATATTGGGTATATAGGAAAAGATAATATTACTTCTAATCCCAGCAACCTCACATTTTAAATTTAGTAATCTCTGTACCTCACGAGCAGTTTTTTCTCTGCCTTTTGAGGATGTAAGTTTCATTAATTCATAAAAATTTATTTGTTCTTCTTTGACGCTTAGTGTTGAGAAGTCGGTTATATAGCGTGCTTGCCAAGCATTAACTAGATTGTTAGCGTTAATATCGTACATGATTTATTTGCTTATTTTTACTAGCCAAGTATTTATCAATTCCTCACTTAGAATATCAATGAATTGATATTTTTCCTTGTTAAAAAAATCACATTAATGTTGACAACAAGGAGTTACATAAGCACCTCTGAGTCTTCTCTTCCAGCAGCTTCGCTAGCAAAAGTTGACGAATTAATGAGATCATGAAGATAAAACTCTTCATCTCATGAAGACTAATACTCTAAATCTTTCCCACTTTATACAAGGGAAAATGATAGATGTCCGGGTAATCAATTAAAATCTGTTCAGTGGTAAGCTGTTGTGCATTTTTAATGCACAACAGCAGGGCAGGAGGCAGGAGGCAGGAGGAACAAGAGTTTCAGCCATTAACTAATATCAAATAAATACATGATTTAAATGCGTAACAGCTTAGATAACTTTACGGGCTTGTAGTAGATGCCAGCGGCAGACAAGTAAGTTAACTGATAGTTTGCCAATATCTGATCCAAAGCAGTATTTTTACTACAGAAAGATTTTAATCCAGTCAATTTGTTGATGGTTATCTGGTATTGCCAGCGCACTTATTAGAATTCATTATATTATTTTTTTTTCTGACATGCAAGGGCATTACTAGCAAGCTAGATTATCTTATTAGGACTATTTATACTAAATCCACTTTTATATAGCGTTTCTCAAATTGATGAGGTACAATTACCCTGATTTCAGGGAACAGAAAATAGATAAAAAGACAAAATGTATCTCATTTAAACAAGAATTTCTATAGTCTCCTTGTCCTTCTGATTTAACTTTTGGTTGAATCAATTCAAGGTTGGTTCATAATGAGCAAACATCTGCTGCATTTGTTCAGTGTAAGTCCGCAATAGATGCATCTGGCTTGGATCCACACGCGCTTGAAATTCATCTACCAGGAGCGGTATTATACCCCCTACCAGTTCCCATTTTACATCAATACTAGGGAAAACCAAGGCACATAAGGGGAGTAGTTCATTCTCTACTGCTGCCATACTCCTCTCTAAAACACACAGCCAGAGATAAGCCTGGAACATCTCTATATCTCGGATACTAGAGGCTTGTACCCCTGGGTGGCTTAACTTGCCCCTACGGCTATGATGATTAGGGTACATTTGGCTTGCCCGATGATGGACATTAATAGCAATCTCTCCAGATGCAGGTAATAGTTGTTGCACAAGGATTAATCCCTGGGAGCCAGGAGGATGCTGGGCGGCAGCAGCACAAACTCTTTGCCAAGGAATACAAACTTGTTCTTCTACAAACTTGAAGTAGGGACTCAGTAACAGTTGTTCTGCTAATTGTAATTGATGAAGAATGTTAGTGGTGCTGAAGTGAAATTGTGTAGAAATAAAACCAATGGCACGGCTTTCATCCATTAATAAATATTGCTCTCGCAGTTTCTGTATACTTGGTTGAAGTTCTTGAGAGAGCTGTTCTACTTTTGTAAGTCTAACTGCGTACTCTACCCACTGCCTAAAAAAATCATCAGAAACTTCTAAAGCTTCTAAATAACCTCGTTCTGTTTCTGAGAAAGAGGCAGGTAAAGAAAGCGGCTGCTGTTGTTGATAAATTTCCAATACTTTCTCATAAACTAGCTGAACATATTGGGATAGTTGCTGAGAATTAGTTAAGTTAACAATATTAGGTATGTAAGAAAATAGGAGGTTACTGTGGATGCCAGCAACGTCACATTTTAAACTGAGTAATTTCTTAACTTCTTTAGCAGTATTTTTTCTGCCTTTTGGTGATGCTAATTCCAGCAAATTATAAATATTTAAATGTGTTTCTCTAAAGGTGAGTTTTGAGAAGTCGGGCACATAGCGCGCTTCCCATGCATGAACTAGATGATTAGCTGCTATTTCGTGCATCGCTTGAGCAATTTTTTTTCCTGATTTTGATCTGGTGACAATCTGGAGATGATGCACTATTTATCAAACTACAGTGATTTTACTCTACAGATTTTACATGCTCTAATCTCTCTCTAGAGATAAATTATACTTACTCAGTTGAGGGAGTATATCGCCTTTGTAGGCTCGGTTGAGAAACAAAATCTAAGAGTTCACTTTCAGGTTTGGTTTCACTGTATTCAACCTAACCTAATGTACTAGAGTATTTACTTTTACTGAGATGCTACCCTCAGTTGATCGGCAAAGTCTTACATTTAAATTATAAGTTTGTTTACCCAGTAATTACAAGTTTCTTGATGCTAACTTGATGCTAATCAGTCAACGAAGGCTCTATTTATTTGAAACAATGCAATTTAGCGATTTAATTGTTCCAGTAACTCCTCAAGTTCTTGTTGATATTTGCCATATTCAGCCCAATTACCTTCCTGTAAAGCTTCTTGTCCTCGGCGGAAACTTTCCAAAGCAGATTGGGCTATACTCGAAGTAACTGGGTTGATGGGAACTGACACTTGTTTGCGAGCTTCTGAACCACCAAAAACTAAAGCCAAGGACTTTTCTAGAGACTCTGCCATAACAATTTCTTCATTGTAGGCAACGATTACCCGTTTAAGTTCAGGCAATTCCCCTTGTTCAGCCCGTAGATAGATAGGTTCTACATAGAGCAAGGATTCTTGAATCGGAATCACTAATAAATCACCACGAATTACTTTTGAGCCTTGCTGACTCCACAGAGTTAACTGTTGGGAAATTTTGGGATTTTGGTCAATACGAGCTTCAATTTGCCTTGGTCCATAGACCAGTTGTTGTTTGGGAAACTCATATAATAGCAACTTACCGTAATTGTCACCGTTAGAGTGCGCTGCCATCCAAGCAATCATATTATCTTTATTACCTGGGGTAAAGGGCAGAATCAGAATAAATTCTTCGGTTTGCCCCTGCGGCAGGCGCATAATCATGTAATAAGGTTCTATGAGTTGTTCATTCCCTTCATAGACCTCTCTAGGAAAGCGCCAGAGGTCTTCCTGGTTGTAAAATACTTCAGGGTCACTCATGTGGTAAGACAGATACATCTGCGCTTGGATGGCAAATAGATCGAGGGGATAACGAAAATGTTCTCGGAGTTGAGGGGGAGTGGTTTGGCTAGCAGCAAATAGCTTGGGAAAAATCTTGCGGTAGGTTGCCAGCAGCGGATCATTTTCATCAACGACAAAAAACTTTATCGTGCCGTCGTAGGCATCGACTATAACCTTGACTGAGTTACGAATGTAGTTGAAACTCTTACTAAGATTGCCTAGAATTGGCTCTGAGTAAGGGTAGCGATCGCTTACCGTGTAGGCATCAATAACCCACTGTAGTTTACCGTCGATCACACAGATATAGGGGTCTCGATCCAACCGCAAAAACGGTGCCACCTTACTCACTCGTTCCCTAATCCTTCGATAGTAATGGATACGAGAGTGATCAGTAAAATAATTAGAGATTAAAATTTTAATAGAGCCCAAGTCATAAGCATAAGCCAGCCTGTGCCAGAATGAACCCATCGGGACTCCTCCTCTACCATTGTATCTAGTAAAGGCATTCTCTCCACCACGGGGATAGTCAAACTCATCAGTGTTAGTGCCTGTAAAAATATAAGTATCAGTTTCTTCGCCATAATATATCTCTGGTCTAGTTACTTGCACATCAACTCGCGAGACTGGCGGAATATCTTTAATCAGAAATTCTGGTAAACCTTGGGAAGTTACCCTATTGACTGGGCTCATTACCAAGCCATAGCCATGAGTATACTTTAGGCGCTGGTTGACCCAAGTGCGAGCTCTCTCTGGTACCTGCCCATAGGATAGTTCCCTTGGCGAGAGCATCACCTGTTGGTAATTACCGTTGAGGGTATAGCGATCAATATCAATACCTGTAAATTTATAGTAAAGGCGGATTTCCTGGAGTTGGCGATAAGTACTCAGCAGGGGGCGGTAATCCCAGAGGCGAATGTTGTCAATTGTGCCTTGGTTTTCCTGTAAAACTTGGCGATTCAGTTGGGTTTTGGCAGGGTACTGCTGTCTTTGGACTGTATCAAGACCATAGGCTTGTCTGGTAAGTTCAATATTGTTAGCGATATAAGGCTTTTCTTTCGCTAATTCATTAGGCTCAACAATAAATTGTTGCTGAAACCAGGGATAAACTCCCCTGAAGACCACTAAAGCCACAAGATATAAACCAATGCCATAGATTGGTAAAGTGGTGCTATTTTGCCACGCTGAAAGTAAGAACACAGCCGCCAATGCCAGTGCAGCTAAACTCATAACCCACAACGAGATTAGACGTGCATGAACATCGGTATAACCAGCCCCAAAGACCACTCCTTCCGGAGAATAGAGTAAGTCATAACGTTCTAGCCACAGGCTAATGGCAATTAACAGGAGTATCGCAGCTAGAAGTATACTCAGATGAGTTTTGGTTTTGCCAGATACTAGGTTGTGCCAGCTGCGCCCAGGATAGATACTTCCTTTGAGGATATAGACTGGAACAGATACCACCAATGCGCAAACTAAAAGCGCCAATAACCAGTTGCGGAGACTTTCATAAAAGGGCAGTTGGAAAATATAAAAGCCGATGTCTTGTTGATAAATTGGCTCAGCGTTGCCAAAATCGCTGGCATGGAAGTACTTTAAAATTGTCTCCCAACCTCCAACGCTTGCTCCTGCCGCAATCAAAGAAATAAAAATAATTACTACCAGCCCGATGTATTGAGAGAAACTCTGTAGATAAGCATTTAGATCTCTACCCTCTAAAAAATTAACAGAACGATATCTCACAGAACGGTGTCGGAGCAAAAATTGTTGCACATTGGTGGGTGTCGCCCCCATGGCAAGGTGCAAATTCCACCACAGGAAAAGGGCAAAGATAACAAACGTCCCTAACCAGATTAGTGATTTCCAAATCAGTAGAGTCCAGAAAACACTACTAAAGCCTACTGTCTCAAACCACCACACCTCAGTGAGCAAATGCACCAGTGTGCCTGATAAAAGTAGAATGAGAGTGACAAGGATAAGGAGGGCAATAATCATCCTTGAGGGAAGGCTGGTATGTTTTTCGCGCCTAGCCATGTTAATTCTGGCTCAGAGCAGCCAGTCACTTTATTTCTTTCATCCTAGAACAGTTGGTACTCCCACGGCACAATTGGGTGAAATTCTTTTAATAATAAGCTGTTGTACAGATGAAATGTACAACAGCAAGGAACAGGGAATGAGGTTGGTCTAAAAATGGTGCAGACAATTCAGGCAGAAAAAATAACTTTGATCGATGCTGTTTATTTCCAATCGGGATCAAACTACCTACCCAACATCTCACTCCAGCGTCTTCAAAAGCCGTTTAATTTTGAAGCCCTGCTGCCATTTTAATGACTCCGGTAAACTTAATTCGATAGCGATTGGTTTAGGGGGTGTAGTTTGCTCCTGTTCCTTGAGCTTGAGAGTAGGAAAAGTGTCTAACTCTTCAATCGAGATGACCTGAGCCAACAAACTCTGAGGATTTGGGTCATGAAGCTCCTGACTCACCAGTAAACCGATTAAGGGTTTTTCCTTGTGCATTATTTCCAGATTCAAGACCTGGCTACCGTCTAATTCTAACCTTAAATCATTAGTCCCGATTGCTGTTACTTTTGCCGTATAGTACTTACCTTCCCAACCTTCCCAATAAAGCCGCGCTACAGCCTGAACTTGCTTGCGCACCTTCTGGGCCATAGCTGGTTGGAATTCAACAAAAACGCGTTGGATACTGGTAACAATGAATCTGAGCGATGCGAATGGCTTATCTACCTCAGTGCGCCTCTGGGAATACCACTCCTTAACGTCAGAATAGATCACTAAGGTCAGATCATCTAGCTGGGTGCGGGTGAGTGCAACAAACTCAACAACTAGTTTTGCCTCAAGTTTACTCGTAGCAGTCTGTCGGATAACGCGCCCATTAACAAGCACCCGCGCTCCATAGTCTCCCACCAACTCGACTTTGATTTCATCAGGGATGTTTGGCCAAGAATCGATAAGAATTTGGACACCGTTCTCACTAATATCAACAGTTTGACCAGTCCAACTTTGAGAGGGACTATGAATCAATGCTATCAACTTCCTCGGCAGGCGGTGCGCCCGACGGAGTTGGGGTTGCTCGAAGGCCACCAAACAGGCAGCCACAAGTAGAAACAAGTTAAAGATACACCACAGCGCATTGATAATCACAGCCTGGTAATCGGCAGGACTCAGAAACAGCCAAAAAGGTACGGCAAGTAAGGAAGCAGCAGTAATTGCACTAACAAAGACTAGGTATCGTACTGAATCAAAATCAAAGCTGCGCTCAGTCACGTTCATTCCTTTATCAGTCACATTAAAAGAACCTAGTTTGGGATTAATTAGGGCTAAAAGGGTGACAATTCCCGCCTGGAATGACATGGCAAATTCAAAAATCTCATTCCAGAAGGAGAAACGAACGCGCTTATAGGGAATGTGGTTGGTTTGCATCGACAGAATAATGTGAGGCAGAGCGTAAAACAAAGTTTCGATGCCCAGACCTTTGACTGAATTAATGCCAAATAATAAAAATAGCGGAGGGGCAATTGCATACATCAACCTGGGAAAACCGAAGAAAAAGTGTGATGTAGCGCTGAGATAGCAAATCCGTTGGGGAATCGTCAAATTTAGTTTTAGATTGAGAAGTGGGTTTTCTATTCGCAGAATCTGAGCCATTCCCCTTGCCCAGCGAACTTGTTGCCCAACATAGGAAGAAAATTTCTCAGGCGCAAGACCAGCCACCATAATCTTGTCGTAGTAAACTGACTCGTAGCCCAGAGAATGAAGGCGGAAGGCGGTGTGGCAATCTTCTGTAACAGTTTCCGTAGCAATGCCGCCAATTTGAAGTGCGTACTCTTTCCGAATCACTGCAGCAGAACCACAAAAGAATGCAGCATTCCAAAAGTCATTACCCTTTTGTAGCACCTTGTAAAACAGTTCATTACCCACAGGTATTTTGCCGCGCGTTAAGAGATTGCGCTCAAAAGGATCCGGATTATAGAACCAGTGAGGCGTCTGTACAAAGGCAACTTTGGGGTTAAAAAAGAAGCCGACTGTGTTCTTGAGAAAATCTCTAGTTGGAATGTGATCGCAGTCGAGAATTAGTACCAAATCTCCATCTGTGCGTCCAAAAGCTGTGTTAAGATTACCTGCTTTGGCATGATCGTTATTGTCTCTGGTTAACATTATTGCGCCCAGTTCTTCGCACATTTGGCGCAACTTCTCCCTCCGGGCTTGATACTTTTCGGCTCTGCCATCATCCAAGACATAAACTTGTTTTTTATCAGCTGGATAATCGATAGCTAGAGCTGCAAGTGTGGTTTTGCGAACAATTTCTACATCTTCGTTATATGTGGGAATGTAAATATCAACTTTAAACCACTTTTCTTGAGGGAACAAATCCAAGTCAACTGGCTGGCGCTCCTTGATTTTTAGAGTTTGAAAATAGGCAAGTAAGAGGGTAATAATTGCATAAAGTTCTGCCGCATATAACAGTAACGATAAAGTACTATTAAGCCATTGATCTAAATTTAGGGTGTAGCTGGTGCGGTAATACAAATAGCGCAGGGTTGTGACCAGACTCAATAAAACTAAAAATAAGTGAATATACTCGCTGCTTTTTTTACTAAAATTATACTCTTCTAGGTGTATAAAAAAGCGTCCCACTGCAATCATAAGCAAGGCTATTATCCCTTGCTGCCAAATTTTAGGGTGAGCAGTTATCAGTGGAATAAATAGCAATATTAATGAGAAAATTAGCAATAGTAGCTGGCGTTTATTCAGCCACTGTAAGATATTGTCAAAAGCCTGTGGTAAATGTTCTACCATCAAATTATTTATTGGCTTAAATTCTTGGTGTGAAATCCAAAAATCCTTGAGGTATTGCAAATATAACTTAGCTTTTGAGGACAAACTTATCATTGATTTTTACCGCTTGATACCCTCGCCACAATTGAAAAACAATCTCAAACTTTATGCTCTGAAATTCGTTTAAAATAAACCTGAATAACGCCGTAAATTAAAAGTGTTAATGCTACAATAGCTGGTGCCAAAAATAACCAACTACCCACCAGACGGAAAAACTGTTTTGGTGGAGGAGTTTTATCTACTTCACGCTTATTTTCGCGCTGTAAAAACTTAAGATTATAAGCATTTGGATCGTAGATTTCGGGATTAGGAGAATTGGCACTGATTAGTACAGTATCTTCCTGGACTTGGAAGAATAAAGGGTCTTGGTGAAACAAGTCTTGCACTCGTTCTAAACCTTTTTCGGTCTGACCACTCAGAACCAATAATACGTGTTTATTACTCCAAGGAGAAATAATTTCCTTGATGAGACCGTCATTATCAGGCGATGTCTGAATATCACTTTGGTTGCGTCGGCGCGTAGAGGCATCCCTCAGTTCAAAGCCACCAGACTTCATCGCCTTTGGGAAAGGAAAATTCGATGAAGTGCCAATTCCCACCAAGTGACGTTGATCTCGCAACTGCTTCGGAAAAGAGTTTGCTGTGTAAACGGCTAATTGAACTGAGGAGGCAGAGCTTAGTCGTCCCAGTCTCCCACTCAATTCAAGGGCAGTCATCAGATCGCTCACGGAAGGCTCCGAAGGCACAATAATTGCTGTATTTGATAAATCCTGAGGAGCGGCAAAGGGGAAACCGTACCTCAGCAGCTCAAGATTTGGGAGTTTAACAGCCCTTGTCCGATTTAGTTCAAAGCTAGTATCGGTATGCAAAGTACCCCAGAGTTGTTGATCTGTCACCCGACTACAGGAGCGACGCTCCCGCGCATCCAGACGAAAATCCACCTGAATTTTGGAAGTGGGTTTAATTCTATCTGCTGGTAAGTTGACCCGCAGCTTCTCTCGGGTACCCCCATTGATGGAAGTGAAGCGTTTGCCAACAAGGGTAACCCCATCAAGCTTCACTTCAACTAATGAGGTTTTGGCATTAATTTGCGGACCATAGCTGTAACTTAGAGTCATAGAGTTACCAGACTCAAACCGGTCATCTGGCAGTGCCTGGAAGTCAATTTCAATCGGTGGAGAATCAGAACCTCGAACTGTTATATCCTCAAAAGGCTGACCGCTGCTATTTATAAGGTCACTAAGTTGGAAAGTTTCTGCCCGTGGCAAATAACCAGGCCAGGAATTCTCCGGTGGGGAAGGAATATCTTCGAGTTTATCCACTAAGATTATTTGACCAGTACTCATCTGGCGGTCTTTGAAATTCACCAAAAACTGTACGGCTTTTTCCACACCTTCTGGTCCATTGCCCGTTGCCACCAATACAGGAGCAGTATTCTCTGGAGTGGTTGTCAATATCAAAACCCCAACATCTGGGGGTAAAACTTTCTGTTTACTATCCAGAATCTGATTATCTTTTAGAGGTAAGGGCAGTGATAACGACTTTAACTCTGGTTGCTTTAGAGGGGTCCCGATAATTACCAACCGTTCGAGGGACTCCACTTCATCTACAGCTTTGACTAGACGGGTTTCTAAGCGGCGGTAATCAGCCAGCCTACCTAAAGAAGCTTGGAAGCGATTTGCTGCCGTTAGCCAAGTATTATCAACTTTGCTAGGCAGTAAATAAGTGATCTGATTGGGATATAAACTGAGTTCGTCAAAAATTGGGTAGGGATAGCTTTTGAAGTCTAGGGAGAGTGGTTGGGGTTCGTAGTCAAATGTGATTTTGGAATCGGGCAGGATCTCTGTCCACAGTGAAGGGTCATAGGGATCCTGAGTACAAGTGGGAGAGTTATTCTGTAGTGCAGCAATCGTAATTTGGTTGTAGTTCTGGATTTTGTCAAGCGGCACAGCAAATACTTGATTGCCGATTTCGCCCTCTTTACGGTTGAGGGGGATACTGCCGATGCTAGCATCATTAATCAGAACAGTCAGATTTGAGCGAGTGGCATAGAGAGCAGGGGAATGCCGATAGCGGATTAGGGCTTTGACAGATTTTAGCTGCCAGTCGCGGGGACGGGTAAACCCGAGCCGAGCTTCGTCATAGATGCCCTTTAAGCTGAAACTATTGCCAACAACTGGGCTGCGGTTAAATTCTAAGACGTATGGATCGCCAGCGGGAAGAGCTTCGACCTCAGGAGCCTTTGGTGGTGGACTGGGCAAGATAAAAGCCGAGCCAGCTCTATCTTTCCTCTGTTGGGTATTGTTTTCGCGCAGTTTCTCTATTGGTGGGGAAGTTTCAGTAGCTTCAGGAGAGTTGCTCTGGGCCTGAACTAAGGTTGCTCTCAATCCAATTGGGACAGCCCATGCAAGTACAAAAAGCAATACTAGAGAATGTCGCTTGAAGCGAGATAGTCGGTGTGACCCTCGCGCAAGAGGCAGTAAGCTAGTAAATTTATGAAGAAAAAAGCATTTCATCGGTCGGAGTTTTTAGTCTTGTTACAAAAGGCGCGAGAATGCCAAATCCTTAGAAAGATGTTGGGGTGAAAAGGTTCGCTTGCTGTTAAGATTCATTGGATTACCTTGGGACACGCGGAAATTAAGGCTCTCATGCATAGTCTGCAACGACCAATCTCTCGAATCTAACAACTGAGTAGAGGCAACCTGAAAAGTCAGTCTGAACTCAGCAATCGCTTTCCCTTTGAGGAATTGAAAGTGTTAGAAAAAGTTTTACCAACTAGGTCATTTTGCACAAAAGTTTGGCACCAATACCTTGCTCCTGTCAGCAATGCCTCTGTCTTGATACAGAGCTTTTGTAACCTGATCCGGAAATGTCTTGGGCGGTGGCACCAGCATAGCGGGACTTATCACGACTTGGCAAGTTATAGCAATCGCCAAGGCGGTTAAGACATTAAAAAAGTCTCAAACTCAGATATATAGCAACGGACATGTCGGTTAGGACATCGTATTTTGATTCAAAGGGAACTCTTAACAGGGAACAGGGAGCAGGGAACAAAAAACAACAGGTAACAAGGAAGTGTCCTAACAGCTGTGGCGACTGCTATATTTATGTATTGTTCCGGCGCGGTGGGGCATCCCGTGTCGTTAATAAAGCGCAATTAACGCCCGAAGCAATAGCTGGGGTCATTGCGAAGCCCACACTGTAATCTATGATTCAGTGTGGGAGTATGTCACGAAATCTTTGAAGCCTTACACAAAGTGTTTCTCTAAAAAGAATTCATGCCGTAAGTTTACTGGTACCAATAACTTCCTCTAAAGTCTTTAAAAGAATCCTTTCGTTATAAGGCTTAGAAAAGTAGGCTTTGGCACCTAAAGTCATCGCCAATTGACGATGCTTTTCTCCACTACGGGAAGTGAGCATAGCAATGGGTAAATCACTGAAAGCAGGGTCTGACTTAATTCTAGCCAAAAAACCATAGCCATCAAGGCGAGGCATTTCAATATCACAAATGACAGCTTGAACAGGCAATCCACTAAGCAATTTTTCCACTGCATCTTGACCATCTTTAGCCTGTTCTACAAAATATCCAGCTCTTTCTAAAGCCAAGGCTAAAAAGCGACGCACATTAATCGAATCGTCAACTACAAGAATAGTATCTTTTTGATTTGGAGGCGCTTCCAAAGCTGGTGTGGTGTAAGCCGAGACACGGTTGAGGTTTTGGTTTCCTCGAGACCAAATCTTCTGGGGCACTTCTCCAACAGCAGTGGGAGTCAATTGAGTTGGCACTAAACCATGACTAGCTTGATTAAGCAGACCGGCAGAAGGCAAGCCATCAAGGTGCCCACTGGCGGCTAAGGGGAGCTGGCGCTGGAGACTAACACGCTGGCGCTCGGCACTACTATGATCACTAGCAATCCAGCGCAGCATCTCAGAAGCATCAACAACTGGAACAACTTGACCATCGCCGAGAATCGCACAGTTGACAAAGCCAGGAGGCATGGCGAGAGTTCCTTCCACCTGACGGATGGCAACCTCTCTTTCACCCCAGCAGCGGTCTACTTGGAGTCCGACCAACTGATCTCCTTGAGTAATCATCATCACAGTGGCCTCACTGATGCCAGGGGCACCTTCTGGTATAGTTACTCTACGGGGACAGTTAAATTGTAGCCAAGACCCCAAGCGATTTAGAGAAACCATTTCCCCTTGCCATTTGAGAAATTCATTGCCAAGGGTTGTCAAGATCTGCTCTGGTTGGAGTAAGATCATTTCTTCAACCACATCTGTCGGCAAGGCCAAGAGCATGCTATTGCTTTCCACCAGAAGGATTCGCGCCACCGAAAGAGTGAATGGAACTGTCAGGGTAAAGTTAGTTCCTAGCCCTGGTTGAGTATCAACTCTGATCTCGCCGCGGATTTGTTTAAGGTTATTGCGAACAACATCCATACCCACACCTCTGCCAGAGAGAGCAGTCACTTCCTCAGCAGTGCTAAAACCGGGCTCAAAAATTAGCGAGAGCAGATCATCAACACTGGCGGCGGCGAGCAGTTCTGCATCCAAGCCCATGTCTTCTGCTCGAGAGCGAATTTTGTCAAGATTGATGCCGTTACCATCATCACTGACAGTAATCAGAGTATGGTTTCCTCGGTGAGCTGCTTTAATTTCAATGGTTCCCTGTGGAGATTTGCCCTTGCTCTTACGAGCTTGAGGGCTTTCAATGCCATGATCAAAAGCATTGCGTACTAGGTGCATCAAGGGGTCTGAGAGGGCTTCGAGGATACTGCGATCAATGAGGGTTCCTTTACCTACAACCTTAAGTTCGACTTGCTTGTTGTAGTGCAAACAAAGATCTCTTAAAGCTCTGGAAAATCTCCCCACTAAATCAGACAAAGGACGCATCCGTACCCTGGTGAGGTTGGTTTGCAGCTGCTTGGAGGTTCGGTTTAATTCGCGAGCGGTTTGATCTGTATCTTCAAGACCAAGTTCAATATCGGTAGTGACTTCTTGAATCTGGACAATGGTTTCCATCACTTCCTGCGACAGCAGGTGCAAGTCGCTGTAGCGGTCCATTTCCAAAGCATCAAATTCGCTGTTGAGCTGTTGGGGGCTAATAGGGCTAATACTTTCGTCTTCGGCTGGCTCCGATGCCGCAGCCAGCGGATCATCGCCACTATTGAGGGGGTGCAGCTGCTTTTGATCGCTGCCGAAAACAGGGGAATTGTTGGAGAGGTCTCTGTCTCGATACAGATGCTTGAGGTGCACAGTGTTAGGGCTTATTTTAGATAGCAATCCTCCTTGGGTAAGTGAGAGAGCTGCTCGCGAGCGTATGGGCGCAGCTAATCCGAACTCAACTGCGTTGGCTTGAGTGGCAACTGTATCGTATGTAGTCCTAAGGCGAGCATTCAACTGATCGAGAGTGCTAACTCGGCTTTTGAGAGTTTCCATCAGGTTGCGCAAACGTCCCAGGTGTAAGCTCAGACCGTTACGCTCAATGGTGAGTTCCCCAAACAGATCACTGAGTCGATCGAGTTGCCGGACTGGAATGCGAACTGTATTTTCCTGTAGAGGCGTCTCGGTAGACTTCTCGACATTGTTGTGAGTGGGGGAGTTTCCATCGGATTGAACTTCTTGCCATTGGTTAGCAATCTTTTGGCGAGGTTGAGCCCAGCTGCGATAGTCGGTGGTTTGAACTTCGGCAGCGATGCCGAAGCTTGGGACCTGTGGGGAGTTTGTTTCTGAGAGTGCAGATTCTGAGGCTTGTAAGCTCTCTAACACTTCGCTCTCGGCTGGGGTTAGGCCTTCACCAACAGTGGAGACCTCTCCAGAAACAGATTCACTAGGGAAGACCGTGGCAACTTCTTGTTGTTGAAGCTCATCTTCAGTAATTTGTTGAACTGTTTGAGCCACTGGATTAGAGATGTCAAATTCTGCGGCAATTACCTGAAGTTCTTGCCAACTATCCTCTAGTGCCTCTGTGGGTATCCAGTTCTCCTCTACTACTTCAGTTGCGGTCCAATTATCCTCTAGTACCTCTGCCGGTATTTGGTTTTCTGGGAGTGCTTCTGTCGAGGTTGGGATTGTTGTCGATGGGGCTGCCTCATCCGAGACTTTGTCCAGATTGTCGATCTGCTTGGGCAGGTTATTAGTTTGACCTACCAGCACTAAAGCTTGTGATCTGCGCCAGGCTTGTAGTGCTAGTTGGGCAGTCTCCATCACCTGCTCTGGGGCAATAGCTAAGCGCTCAATGACTGATTTGCACAGGCTGCTAAAGGAACCCAGCTGTAGCATTTCCCCCAAGCCCTCGAGCTCTTGAGCCATAATCGATAGTTCTTCCTCTAAGCAAGGGGCTTGGGGGTCAGCTAAAACCGTTTCCAAGCGAGCTAGACATCCCTCAACTTCTGTTTCAAATAGAAGAGCCGCCACATTTGTTCCTTCTTCGGGTCCGAGCATGGTGTTGGCATCATCAGCCACCGGCTCTCCTAGGCGCAAGCGCAGTGTTTCAAAAACAGGGTCAACTTCGGTATCGAGCCAAAGAGGATCGACATCACTTTGCTGGCGGTTGAGGGCAAGAACCTGGCGCAGGCGGTCTACTCCTGTCAACAGTAAACTTTCGAGTTCAGCATCGACTTCGATGGAGTTTCTCTGAGCTTTCAAAACTTTGAAAGAATCTTCCAGGCGGTGAGCTACTTGGCTCAATCTGTCAAACCCCATCATTCCAGCACCACCTTTAACCGAATGGGCTGCTCGCAAGACAGCATCCATTTTATGACCATCAATGTTACCGCTGGCTAAGCCCAGAAGGACTGATTCAATGGTGTCGAGGTACTCCTGTGCTTCTTCGAGAAACTGGAGCTGAATTTCAAGTTCCTTGTCTTTGGACATGGTCTTAGAGAGTTAAAGGTTGGCTGGTTTTAGTGCTTAAGCTGTTACGCATTTAAATCATATATTTATTTGATATTAGTTAATGGCCCAAACTCTTGTTCCTTCTGCCTCCTGCCTCCTGTCTAAGCTGTTGTACATTTTTAATGCACAACAGCTTAGACAGGAGCAGAAACTTAGGTTGAGTACTTGTTTGTTAAGCTCACTAGAAGCCTGCTCTCGTCAAGGGGAGTTTGTGAAAATCGCTAGCACTGCTAATGCCTTAATGTTTTCCTAGCGTTGGGAGGTAAAACTATCTAAAATCATTTAATTCTACCAATAAGTACATGGTTAACAACTAGCTCCTAATCTTTTTGTAAAAGAGGTGATCTTATAATCGCTTCAGCATCTAATGCTAATAAAATTTCTTGTTCTTGTAAAATACATCCGGATAAATAGGGGACTAGACCAGATGAGACTTGTCCCAGTGGAGATTGAATGCTCTCAGAGCTTAGGCGTACCACACCTTCAACAGCTTGCACAATTAGCCCTAAAGATGTTGAATCATTACGGATAATTATGATGTTGTACTGCTGAAGATTAGTTTCGAGGGGCAATAACCCCAGCATTCTCGCCAGGTCAATCACCCAAAACACGCGAGATCTTCGATTTAGCAATCCCATGACATAGGCAGGCATATTCGGCATTGGTGTCAGGCGCTCCGGTGGCAAGATCACGAACTCCTGAGCTCTGCTCATTGATAAAACAGCTGCTGTTTGTTGACCAAATTTAAATTTGAGATAACTATCACCCTGATTTTTTTTGTCCTGGGATTTATTTGGTATTAGGGCAAGTGCTGAAGTATTCATTGATTCACACCACGACCGATTTGATTGCACGAATAATTTGCTCGCGGGTAAAGGGTTTAGTTAGGTAGGCATCTGCTCCTTGTTTCATTCCCCACAGACGATCAATCTCCTGGTTTTTAGAAGAACAAATTACAATCGGTATATTTTCCGTCACAGAATTAGTCTTGAGGCGGCGACATAATTCAAAACCGCTCATTCCCGGCATGACTACATCAGTGATGATCACATCCGGCTTTTGCTCTGAGACTTTGTTGAGAGCTTCTTTGGCACCAATAGCGTTGATTACTGTATAGCCACTTTCTCTTAGATAATGGCTCATTAACTCCAGCTCTGAGAGTGTATCTTCTACAATTAAGATTTTGCCCATCTTTTGTTGTACTCACGCCTCGCAACTCTAGATTAATTAATATCAATTGTCAAGTTTGTTACAGATATTTCTTTCTTAAGATAAGTGCTTGAACACCATTTTCAGTAACTCTGATTGGTTAAAAGGCTTTGTTAAGTACCCTGATGCCCTGACTAGTTTTGCCTTCGCTCGGTCTAGAAATCCTGTATGACCAGTCACCATGATGATTGGCGTCG
>JAAHGS010000039.1 GCA_010692645.1 Symploca sp. SIO2E9 | reverse complement strand
CCCCCTCTCCCCGTCTCCCCGTCTCCCCCTCTCCCCCTCTCCCCCTCTCCCCCTCTCCCCATCCCCCCCTCTCCCCCTCTCCCTCAAGAGCCACATCCGCCATTAAATCCCCTACCACGGTGAATTTGTGGCTATATTTTTTTGAAGCCTTGGCAATAATTTCTGGTTTCATAACACCGAAGCGGTGGATCCAACGGTGCCAACGTGCTTCCCACTCAGCATAAACAACGGTGCGATAGCCCAAGCGAGAACCAATGACAACAGGAAAAAATTGGTCGCCCCCCAAAAAAATCACAACACCATGTTTGCGCCAGTCCCAGTTTTGTAATGTTACTCCCCGCAGGAAAAAGCCAAAGAAATACTCAGCACCTTGAACTCGATCCACTTCTGGATAAGAATTTACAATCTCAGCCTCTTTTCCCGTGCCATGAGGACAAGGTGAGAGTACTACCGAGATACGTACTTTATCGCGATTCTCTCCTAAAAGTTGTCGCAGCGCCTTGACTACAGGTCTTACCCAAGTTACTATTTCCCCTGGTCCATTTGAGAGAATTAAAATATCAGTTGCTGGCACCAGCAAATGTCCTCCCTATTAATTTTTATTCTTTAACATTAAAAATGATTTAAGTCAATATTTTATTTTGTTTATTTTTGTAAAAAAGTCTTGAGTGATCGCTTCAGAAGTTATCAAAAAGTGTAAACAAATATATCAAATTTTATATCGAATTGTGTCGGATAATAGCCGAAACCGACATCAGTTCATTATTGTTTGGTAGAAACACATAAGTTGCCAAAAACTGAGTTTAGCAATAGTGAGTGATTACATAAGGGCGTGTAAACACCTTGTTTCCCTAGAAGGTAGTGATCATCAAATTTTTACCCGCACCTAGCGCCCTCACTCCTAGGCAATCTACACCAAGAGAAGAGAACCCGCATCATAAGGAGCAAGAGCTGCATGTTCACAAGCGTCAAGTCCACCATTCGACACATAGCACCCGATGACCTTCAGGGGCGTCATTTGCTCAAGGTGGTCTATGTCGTGTTAGAAGCACAGTATCAAAGTTCATTATCAGCTGCTGTTCGCCAAATTAACCAAAATAACCAGAATGTAGCTATTGAAATTAGCGGATATCTAATTGAGGAACTCCGCGACAGTGACAACTATGAAGATTTTAAGCGGGATATCGCCCAAGCTAATATCTTTATTGCTTCACTAATTTTTATCGAAGATTTGGCAGAAAAAGTTGTAGCAGCAGTGACGCCACATCGTGATCGTCTTGATGCTGCCGTAGTCTTTCCCTCGATGCCGCAGGTAATGCGCCTGAATAAATTGGGCAGTTTCTCCATGGCACAGTTAGGTCAATCTAAAAGTGCCATTGCCCAGTTTATGCGCAAGCGTAAAGAAAAATCTGGGTCTTCCTTCCAAGACGGCATGCTGAAGCTATTGCAAACTTTGCCGAAGGTCCTGAAGTACATGCCGATTGACAAGGCGCAGGATGCCCGTAATTTTATGCTGAGCTTCCAGTACTGGCTAGGAGGCTCTCCAGATAACTTGGAGAACTTTCTGCTGATGTTAGCAGATAAATACGTGATCAAAAATGTAGAGCAGCGAAATGTCTCTTCTCTACAATTCAAGGATCCAGTGGTTTACCCGGATATGGGTATTTGGCACCCCTTGGCAGCGGAGATGTTTGAGGATGTCAAGGAATACCTCAACTGGTACCAAAGCCGTCAGGATATCCCTGCTGATTTGAAGGATCCCCTCGCTCCCTGTATTGGTTTAGTGCTACAGCGCACCCACTTGGTAACTGGTGATGATGCCCATTATGTGGCAATAGTGCAGGAACTTGAAGCCATGGGCGCTCGTGTACTCCCAGTATTTGCTGGTGGTTTAGACTTCTCCAAGCCAGTTGATGCCTATTTCTATGACAAACCAGTTGGTAAGGATGGGCAAGGGGGAGTTACCCTCGTTGATAGTGTAGTTTCCCTAACTGGCTTTGCTCTGGTGGGAGGTCCTGCTAGGCAAGATCATCCGAAGGCAATTGAATCCCTGAAGCGGTTGAATCGGCCTTATATGGTGGCATTGCCCCTAGTGTTCCAAACCACACAGGAATGGGAAGAGAGTGATTTGGGATTGCATCCGATTCAAGTGGCTTTGCAAATTGCTATTCCTGAATTGGATGGGGCGATTGAACCAATTATTATGTCTGGCAGGGATGGTACTACAGGAAAAGCGATCGCTCTCCAAGATAGGATTGAAGCAGTAGCCCAGCGTGCGATGAAGTGGGCTAATTTGCGCCGTAAGCCAAAATTGAATAAGAAAGTAGCGATTACTGTTTTTAGTTTCCCGCCGGATAAGGGTAATGTCGGTACTGCTGCTTATCTAGATGTGTTTGGTTCCATCTATAAAGTTATGGAAGCCCTTAAACACAACGGTTACGATGTTCAAGAATTACCGGAATCAGCAGAGGCACTGATGCAAGAGGTGATTCATGATGCCCAAGCTCAATACGCTAGCCCAGAGCTGAATATCGCTTACCGCATGTCAGTGCCAGAGTATGAACAATTGACTCCCTACTCGACGCGCTTAGAGGAAAACTGGGGTCCTC
The DNA here is from genome assembly GCA_010692645.1 of Symploca sp. SIO2E9. Taxonomy (GTDB): domain Bacteria; phylum Cyanobacteriota; class Cyanobacteriia; order Cyanobacteriales; family Coleofasciculaceae; genus SIO3C6. The sequence continues at coordinate 47,444 of JAAHGS010000039.1, read as the reverse complement.
CGCCAGGGCATCTTAACAGTGACGGACAAAATTTGTTAGTTTACGGCAAGCAGTTTGGCAATGTTTTTATCGGTGTTCAGCCTACTTTTGGTTATGAGGGGGACCCGATGCGGTTGCTATTTTCTCGCTCAGCTAGCCCCCATCATGGCTTTGCTGCCTATTACACCTACCTCGAACAAATCTGGGAAGCAGACGCAGTATTGCACTTTGGTACTCACGGTTCCCTGGAGTTTATGCCGGGTAAGCAGATGGGGATGTCTGGAGAATGTTATCCAGATAATTTAATTGGCTCTATCCCTAATCTCTATTACTATGCCGCCAATAATCCTAGTGAGGCGACTATTGCCAAGCGCCGCAGTTATGCAGCGACAATATCTTACCTGACGCCACCTGCTGAAAATGCTGGCCTTTATAAGGGTTTGAAGGAATTAAGCGAGTTAATTGCTTCCTATCAAACTTTAAAAGAAACTGGTCGAGGTATTCCGATTGTTAATACGATTTTAGATAAGTCTCGCTTGGTGAATCTGGATAAGGATATTGACTTACCAGATAAAGATGCCAAGGAGATGAGTAGTGAGGAGAGAGATTTAATTGTAGGGCAGGTTTATCGGCGTTTGATGGAAATTGAATCACGCCTCTTGCCCTGTGGATTACATGTAATTGGTAAACCACCGACAGCAGCAGAAGCGATCGCAACTTTAGTCAATATCGCTAGCTTAGACCGTTCTGAAGAAGAAATCAAAGGTCTGCCTCGAATTATTGCTGAAAGTCTAGGACGTGATATCGATGAGATTTACCAAAATAACGATAAAGGCATCTTAGAAGATGTCGAGTTATTGCAGCAAATCACAGAGGCAACCCGCACCGCTGTCGGCGCTTTAGTTGAAGCCCAAGTAGATGCAGAGGGGCGTGTTTCTAAAGTTGCTAGTCTTAACTTCTTTAATCTGCGCAAGCGTACTCCCTGGATGGAGGCATTGCTAGATGCAGGTTATGACAATATCGACTCTGAACCAATTAAACCCCTATTTGAATATCTCGAATTCTGCCTAGGGCAAATTGTTGCCGATAATGAATTAGGGGCAATGCTCAAAGCTTTAGAAGGGGAATATGTAATTCCTGGTCCTGGTGGGGATCCCATCCGCAATCCTGATGTATTACCCACTGGCAAGAATATCCACGCCCTTGATCCCCAATCAATTCCCACAATGGCAGCAGTAAAATCTGCCAAAGTTGTAGTAGACAGATTGTTGGCGCGGCAGCGGGAAGAAAACGAAGGCAAATGGCCAGAAACTATTGCCTGTGTGCTCTGGGGTACTGATAATATCAAGACTTATGGGGAATCTCTGGCACAAATTATGTGGATGGTTGGTGTTAGGCCAGTGCCGGATGCTTTAGGAAGGGTTAACAAGTTAGAATTGATTCCTCTAGAAGAATTGGGACGTCCTCGAATTGATGTAGTAATTAACTGTTCTGGTGTTTTCCGCGATTTATTTATAAACCAGATGAATCTGTTGGATCAAGCTGTGAAAATGGCGGCTGAGGCACAGGAGCCACCAGAAATGAATTTTGTCCGTAAACACGCCTCACAGCAGGCGGCGGAAATGGGAATTAATCTACGGCAAGCAGCGACTCGCGTTTTCTCCAATGCTTCTGGCTCCTATGCTGCCAATGTTAATTTGGCAGTGGAAAATAGCACTTGGGAAAGCGAATCTGAGTTACAGGATATGTACCTGAAGCGGAAGTCTTTTGCCTTCAATTCCGATAACCCAGGCACCATGGCAGACGACAGGAAAGTTTTTGAGGCGGCATTGAAAACGGCTGATGCGACTTTCCAAAATTTAGACTCTTCCGAGATTAGTCTTACCGATGTTTCCCATTACTTTGATTCTGATCCCACTAAAATTGTGGCAAGTCTGCGGGAGGATGGTAAGACTCCAGCTTCCTATATCGCTGATACGACAACAGCTAATGCTCAAGTACGTACTCTATCCGAAACCGTGCGTCTGGATGCCCGCACTAAGTTACTCAATCCTAAGTGGTACGAGGGTATGCTTAATCACGGCTATGAAGGTGTGCGGGAATTATCAAAACGCTTAGTTAATACTATGGGTTGGTCCGCTACTGCTGGTGCTGTTGATAATTGGGTGTATGAGGATGTGAATACTACTTTTATTGAGGATGAGGCAATGCGTCAGCGCTTAATGAATCTTAATCCTCATTCTTTCCGTAAGGTGGTATCGACTTTATTGGAAGTTAATGGTCGTGGTTATTGGGAGACTAGTGAGAGTAATTTGGATAGGTTGCGCCAGTTGTATCAGGATGTTGAAGATAGGATTGAAGGTATAGAATAGTCTTGCTCTAAGCTCTTGTTAGAGAGACGTTTCACTGGAGCGTCTCTCTAATTTTAAGTAAATTACAATGTTTCTGTAGAAGAATTCAAGTATTCTTTATTAGCTAAATATGTTTCTATGTTCTGTAATATTTGTTTTAAGTAACTAACTACTTTTTTCTTTATTTTTAACAATTCATCTGCGCTTACATCTTTTCCGACTTCCTTAAAAGACTTCACGCCATGGGCTAAATCATTTCTATGAATTTTAACAGTAAGCAAATCACTACCATTTCCAGTCTTACGAGAGTCAGTTTTGCATGAAAATCCGTAGGTTTCAGCTGTCTTTCTGATCTTTTTTGCATCAAGATTACCAGAAAATAATTTGTCTCTATCAAAGCTAGCGGATATTATATCAACAGCAATTGTATTTATTTTATTTAATAAATTCTCAGGTGAATGGTTATTTTGAATATTTTTTATGATAATTACCTTTATTTCTTTTCTGATTTTATCAAAAGAAATACCTTCTTTACTAAGTTCATCAAAAATTATCTCAATCGCATTCCGCATTGTAGATTCTGTCAAGTTATACAATAGCAAGAAACTAGTAGCTTTTAAAGTTTTTTCTAAATCAGATTCGATTTTTCGTATTTTTTGTTTATTAACACCCATACTTAATTGAATTGTTCCCTGCTCTAGATTTTTAATTAACATCAAGTACTTACTAACTTCTCTGGTACGCTCATCGAAGTCTTGAAATAATATGCTTTTTTCTTTCATGATTTTTCTAAAAGTTGATCACGCACGTATTCAATACGGCGAACTACTTTATTATTAGAGCTACTTGCATCAGCTTTAGTATATTCTTTGAATTTTTCTGAATTCAAGAATTCTGTCGAGCTTGGATTAAGTTTTTTATTCTCTCTTAGTGCAAGAGCAATACCTACAGCAATAGACTCAAATTTGATGCGAGTTGTTGGTTGATATTTCTTTTGATTTTTCACATAAACATGAAAAACATGTGGAATATTATTTTCTACAAATTCTAACATCGACAAAAAAGTAGTTTTCATTTTTTCGATTTCTCTAGCTAGTTCTTCAGATTTATATTTATCGAGTTCTTCGTTACGCTGAATTAAATATTCATCAAGAAATTCATGAACTTTACTTTTACTAGGAAAGTTATTATAGTTATTTAAAAATGCGAAAAAACGCAAAACAAATTCTTGAGGATCACGTCTTCTAATGTCTGCATCTGGAAAAGATAACAATTTAAGAAATTTTTCATTACGTGACAATTCCTCTATGAGGTCTAGAAATTTTCCATGTTGAATACCTCTTCTTTTTTCCATCTTATTGAGTTCGACACTTCCTGTATTGATACGCTCAAACAAATCTCTACGTACTTCTTCGTCAGACTCTTCAGTTAATTGAATCATCCGAATAGTATTTCGCTTAAAACGTCTCTGACGAGAAAGTGGTAAATCAGCAAAAGTAAAACAGTTTAATTTCTCTAACTTTTTAAGATTACTTAATTCTAATTTGTTTGTTAAAAAATTTGCTAAGGTTCTAATGCGTTGTGTGCCATCTATTATTTCTAGACGCGCATCATTTTCTTTTTCTTCATCTGAGACATCAGCAACAAAAATATAGGGTATTGGTAAACCTAAGAGTACAGATTCAATAAATTTAGACTGGACATCGTTGTTCCAAGCCATTTCTCTTTGATAATCTGGAATAAATAATTCGTTGGTGTCATCGTCTATTCCATCTGAATATTTTTGGACAATTATTTCAATAGGATATTCGATTGTGGTGTAATCAACAGGCTTTCTTTTTTCACGAATTTCTGCTTCTGCTTCTTCTTTTCTTTCTTCTGTTATTTCTATTTTTGGCATTATGTTTGTGCTTATGGACATATGATATTTGACTTGATATAAACTAATGAACTAGTTTTAGTATATCTCTCAACTTGGATGAGGTTACAAGAATAATAGTATAATATAATTGTAACCTATTGATAGAAAATTTTCTAAGCTCATAGGTTAGCTTTCGTACCTCCTCCCCACTAATCTGAAATCTCAAGGTATCTATTAACTGACATGGTCAGAGCAGTTAGATAGAGTTGGGTTTCGCTATCGCTCTACCCAACCTACAGGAGCTCTGCGATATCGTCAGGTAAAATATAGTGCGATCGCAATCAGTAGTAATGTCACAATAGAATATAAACTCTGGTTCATGGTTAATAGCTGATGGCTTATAGGCTAATGAACCATGAACCATGAACAATCAACAAAAACTCAATTTATTATGACAACCTTAACAATTAACTGCCAATCCATTCAATTAACAGACGAACAATTTTATCAGCTATCTCAGGATAACCGCGATTTAAAGTTTGAACGCACTGCTACTGGAGAACTAATTATTATGCCACCCACAGGAGGAGAAACTGGCAACCGTAATATAGAAATAGCGTACCAACTTCAAGCTTGGAGTCGTCAGAATAATTTGGGACTAGCTTTTGACTCTTCTACTGGCTTTAAACTTCCCAATGGTGCGAATCGTTCTCCTGATGCTTCTTGGATATCCTTAGAACGATGGAATAATTTGAGTGTTCAACAGCAGAAGCAATTTATTCCTCTTTGCCCTGAGTTTGTAATTGAATTACGCTCTCCCAGTGATAATTTAGCGGCAATTCGTCAGAAAATGGAAGAGTATCGAGACAATGGAACTCGTTTAGGTTGGTTAATTAATCGCCAATCTCGACAAATAGAAATTTATCGACAAAATCAAGAAGTTGAAATCCTTGATTCTCCTATGAGTTTATCTGGAGAAGATATTCTACCTGGCTTTGAACTCAATCTTGAACCAATTTGGTAAAGTATGGTTCACGATTCATGGCAATGAACAATGAACCATCAACCATCAACTAAAAAATAATTTATTATGACAGCCTTCACAATTAACTGCCAATCCATTCAATTAACAGACGAACAATTTTATCAGCTATCTCAGGATAACCGAGATTTAAAGTTTGAACGCACTGCTACTGGGAAACTAATCATTATGCCGCCCACAGGGGGAGAGACAGGAAACAGAAATGGTAGAATTACCCAGCAATTATTTAACTGGGCAGATAACAATGGTACTGGCATTGCCTTTGATTCTTCCACAGGTTTTAAACTGCCCAATGGTGCGAATCGTTCTCCTGATGCTTCTTGGATATCCTTAGAACGATGGAATAATTTGAGTGTTCAACAGCAGAAGCAATTTATTCCTCTTTGCCCTGAGTTTGTAATTGAATTACGCTCTCCCAGTGATAATTTAGCGGTAATTCGTCAGAAAATGGAAGAGTATCGAGAAAATGGAACTCGTTTAAGTTGGTTAATTAATCGCCAATCTCGACAAATAGAAATTTATCGACAAACTCAAGAAGTTGAAATTCTTGATTCTCCTATGAGTTTATCTGGAGAAGATGTTTTGCCTGGTTTTGAACTCAATCTTGAACCAATTTGGTAAAGTATGGTTCACAGTTCATCGCAATGAACAATCAACTAAAAAATGATTTATTATGACAACCTTCACAATTAACTGCCAATCTATTCAATTAACAGACGAGCAATTTTATCAGCTATCTCAAGATAACCAGGATCTGAGATTTGAACGCAATGCCCAAGGAGATTTAATTATTATGCCACCCACAGGGGGAAACACAGGGAATTGCAATGCTGGACTAACTGCTCAACTTTGGATTTGGAATGAAAAAAATAAACTAGGCAAAGTTTTTGATTCCTCTACTGGCTTCACACTGCCCAATGGTGCAAATCGTTCCCCTGATGTTGCTTGGATACCCTTAGAGCGATGGAATAATTTGACGACTGAACAGCAAAATAAATTTCTTCCCCTTTGCCCTGATTTCGTGATTGAATTGCTCTCTCCCAGTGATAGTTTGAGTGCAATTCGTCAGAAGATGGAAGAGTATCGAGAAAATGGAACTCGTTTAGGTTGGTTAATTAATTGTCAATCTCGGCAAGTAGAAATTTATCGACAAAATCAAGAAGTTGAAATTCTTGATTCTCCTATGAGTTTATCTGGAGAAGATATTCTGCCTGGTTTTGAACTCAATCTTGAACCAATTTGGTAAAGTATGGATAATCAAGCTTAGAACTATCGGCTTTTCCCTACTCCCTGCTCCCTGCTAAGAGCTACCTCTCCTTACCACCAGACTTATTCAGGAAGCCCTAAGTATTTTTACTTAACAACTGCCTCGATTTACCACTCGCTTTGAGTCCCCGTATCCCCGCGTCTTTAACTTCTTCTCCCCATCTCCCCTGCACTAGTTTTGCATACCTCAATTTAAGTCATAAGTCAAGCAATTGATCCTTTTGTTAATGATCCGATAACTCTTGTTTCATTCTCTGGTAACTCTTGTTTCAATCTCGTCTGATTCTCCCCATGGGGTCTCTAAATCAGTTATCGTAAGAAGGATGACTTAATTCTTAAGTAATTCTTAAGATCCTTAGTTACACTGATGACCGTAAGGTTTTTACGGAACAGCTGACCACTTTCACTGCTTTGTAAGAGTGTTTATCTAGTAAGGAGATTTTTTATGACTCCCACGATGCTGCGTCAGTTATGGTCTTTAATCGAAAAGACTCAGGCAAATTTTATACTCAAGCTAGATGATCCCAGCTTGGTGCAGTGGTTACTACATCAACTCAAGCAGGATCAAACTCTCAATCATGAACAAACTCACATTTTAAGCGACTATCTCCATAATCGATTATCCTTAATCCGAGATCTAGCTCAACAGCGCTATTAGCCAAGGCAAGAGCAAATTAGCAGACTCTGTAGGAAACTAAGTCTTGGCAGCTTAACTTGAGTAATTCTCGTATCTCTAGTCCCGAAAGACTATCAGGTTTTTCAGTTGTTTGTCAAAAGTGAACTAAAAATTAACATCTACTAAAATCTGCTCAAGCTAATCGATCTGCTGTAGTGGTGTTCAAAACAGCCACTAGTGCTTCTTGCTGCTATTTTCAGAGTTATCCAGAAGGCTAGTTACTTGCCCAAAAAATTGCATGACTAAGCTTGACAACAAAGCTTACTCTTGAGTTGAAACGCTATTAAACTGCTGAGTTTCAAATTACTCAGCTAAGATTTTACTATCAAGCAAATCAAGCCAATTCCGCTACTATTGGAACCTACGATTAGAAACGCTTCTAGAGGTCTAATTCTCAAAGTGACTTGAGAAAGCACTAGAGCAAATCATGTTTGTGAATTAAACAAAGCTGTAGTCAGTTATTAGTTGCTTGATACTCAGCAATATAACCCTGCATAGGCAAAGGCTATAGTTAAATTATTTTTTTTATATGATAATCAGGATTTTATTAAATCTGCCTTGTATCATACCATAATCTGGACTATGGATCAAATCCGATCAAAAAACTCGATTTCCATACTTGAGATATTCTTGAACAATACCCACCCTACAGAAAACTTGAGACCAATTTTTTTGGGAAAGACGAAAATACGAAGAAATTTATGCGTAAATCCAGTTCCCTGCTGCTAGTATTGATAATGCTCCTGATTACTCCCCTAGCAGCTTGTAGAAGCTTTTCTAATGGCAACTCTACTCCCGCAGGTGGCACTGCCCAAAGTTCAAGTTTGTTAAATAAAGTTAAAGAGCGCGGCAAGCTCCTTTGCGGTGTTAGTGGTGAATTACCTGGGTTTAGCTACGTCAATCAACAGGGTAAATATTCTGGACTAGACGTAGATATCTGCCGTGCGATCGCTACTGCTATGTTTGATGATCCAGATGCTGTAGAGTTCCGCAATCTCAATGCCAAGGAAAGATTTGCAGCCTTGCTTTCTGGGGAGGTAGATATCCTCAGCCGCAATACCACTTGGACAATTAAGCGTGATACTTCCGCAGGTCTGGAGTTTGCACCTACTGTATTCTACGATGGTCAGGCGATGATGGTGAAAAAAGCCTCCGGCATCACCGACTTGCAAGATTTACAAAACAAATCAATCTGCGTCCAGACAGGAACTACAACTGAACAGAACTTAGCAGATCAAATGAGTAAGCTAGGTATTAAATATACACCGCTCGTCTTTGAAGAAGTCAATGCCACCTTTGCTGCCTACGAGCAAGAACGCTGCGAAGGAGTCACGACTGATCGTTCTCAATTAGTTTCTCGCCGCAGTGTATTACCCAAACCAGATCAACATATCATTCTTGAAGCTGTGATGTCTAAAGAGCCTCTAGCACCAGCAGTGAAACAGGGCGATTCGCAGTGGTTTGATACTGTTAAGTGGGTGATCTATGGTTTGATTGAAGCCGAAGAACTCGGAATAAATTCTCAAAATATCGATCAGTTTCTAAGTAGCGAAGATCCAGTAGTTAAACGCTTTTTGGGGACAGAGGAAGATTTGGGTGAACAGTTAGGTCTCAGCAAAGATTTTATGACACAAACAATTAGAAAAGTGGGCAACTACGGTGAAATTTATGACCGTAATCTCGGTGCCAAAACCCCCTTCAATTTGGAGCGTGGTCAAAACCAGATTTGGGCAAAGGGCGGTTTAATGTATGCACCACCGTTTCGTTGAACTGGGAAGGTTCTTTTGATATTAGTAAACTATAGAAATTCAATCGAAGGCAATACAATTAGCATCAACAGATTCGTTAATGTTAATTAATAGGAATAAGTAGCTCTCCTCAACAGGATAAAACCCGCTTGGCACTAAAACCCCAAAACCTCCCTCAACTATTGCGGGATTCCCGCTTCTGGAAAATAGCTCTACAGGCAATTGCTGTGCTACTGGTTGTAGCGACGGTGATAATTCTCACAGACAACCTGATTTACAATCGGCAGCTATTAGGTAGGCCCTTGGGATTTGAATTTCTCGATTCCCAAGCATCTTTTGATATTGGTGAGAGACTAATTAATTATGAACGCTCGAACAGCTTTGGTCGAGCCATGGTTGTGGGCTTGCTCAACTCCTTACGTATAATGGTCTTTGGCATTATCCTTGCCACAATTTTTGGCTTACTTGTAGGGATTGCTCGTCTTTCTGATAACTGGTTACTGCGCAATCTTGCCCTCGTATATGTTGAAATTGTTCGCAATACTCCCTTACTTTTGCAACTGTTATTCTGGTACTCTGCAGTTTTCTTACAATTGCCGTTGCCAGAAACTAGCATCGCGCTACCAGGTTCAATCTACTTAACCAAGAAAGCTATAGCCCTACCCTGGTTGACAAGCAATACAGCTACAGGAATTTGGCTGATATTATTGAGTATAGGAATAATTATCGCAGCTTTAGTTTGGCGCTGGCGGGGGCACCTGAGAGTAGAACAAGGCAAGCCTGGTAGAATAATACTATGGACTTCAGGTATGATCATCACTGCCCTGATTATTGCCTTGATTGTCACTCAATCGGCACCATTTTTGTGGAACTTACCCCGAGTTACTACAGACGCACAACTAGAAGGAGGATTGCAACTGAGTCCTGAGTTTTGTGCACTCCTGACTGGATTGGTAGTCTATACAGTCAGTTTCATTGCCGAAATAGTCAGAGCGGGAATTCAGGCAGTACCCAAAGGGCAGTGGGAGGCAGCAAGAGCCTTAGGATTAAAATCAGGTACGATAATGCAACTGGTAATCTTACCCCAAGCACTGAGGGTAATCATTCCCTCATTGACCAGTCAATACCTCAACCTGGCTAAAAATTCCAGTTTAGCGATCGCTATTGGTTTTCCTGACTTTTATTCTATTGCCAATACGACGTTAAATCAAACCAACAAAGAAGTCGAAGTAATCTTGATAATTGGAGCAATCTATCTAATTATTAGCCTAATCATCTCCATCAGTATGAACCTCTTCAACCGACAAGTGCAAATTAAAGAACGATGATTGATATCGATCATCTAAATGTTTTAAGTAATAATTGATTTACTTATTACTTATTACTTATACAAAAATCTCCCCTCTGTTTCCACACTCTCTTGCTTGTTTTCCCCATCTCCCCATCCACCTAGAGAGATGGGGAAGATTTCAAAAAGTTTGGTTGTTGCGGTTAATGTGGGAAATAAGCTCTGCATCGCCGAGAGGCTTTCCGCCGAAGTCATCGTATAGAGCAGCCAAGGCACCTGTAAAGCCAGCATTGTAGTCGAGAGCTACTTCATTAGCAATAAAGTCGGTGCGCTCATCTCGGTAGGCATTATCCTTAGGTGAGGAAGGACCACCCACGAGAGCACCATAAAGAGTGTGGCGATTGGGTTGGGGGGCACCAGCGTCATTAGTTCCAGAGGCAGCACGGTGGTGAGGGTTGATAGGGAAGCTATCGCCAAAACCAACTAGATAACTGAACTGGTTAGGATTATCGCCCAAAATATAATCGATTTGCTCCCTAACAAATTCAGTGTAACGACCATTGGAATCATTGACTGTGTCGCTATAGACTGCTGCCAGGAAAGCCGTGTTGGCAGTGTATCGTAGGGAACCCCACTGGTTGAGCCAAGCCAACCCACCTTTGGTGTAGGTGATGCCAGCGCCACTTTTATCTGTCCAGTGATTGAGCCATTTTTCAACATCGTTACGATACTTGGTCTCACCTGTTTCTTGAGCGAGGAGAATACCAGTACCATAGGATTTATCGTCCCAATTTTGAGTCCATCCTTGATTAATACCCTGATAGAAACTTTTCGCCTTATTGAGATATAAGGTATCCTTTTTCCCAGTTGCCTCAATTGCCTTATGCAACCAGCTAGCACCCCAGCCTAGTTCATCATTATAGCCACTCCAAGAATTGTAGAAGTTGCGAGCATCAGTGATGGAGTCGGAGTACTTGCCGCGATAGGTATCGGCAAAATTATATAGTCGCTCGGCATTCTCTAGAAGTTTATCGGCGTAGGCTTGGTTAGTGGGGCGGAAGGCAATGGAAGCAGCAGCAAGGGCGGCAGCAGCCTCACCAGCTAAATCAGAACCAGGGTTTTGAGCGTCAATTTTGAAGGAAGGCCGCTCCATATTCATATTTTCAGGAGCTCCCCAGTAAGCGTGATCAGTATTGCCACTGCCAACCTGTCCCCAAAAGACATCATTTCCTGGATTGTTGTCATTTTTGGAATCGTAGGCTTTGAGAATGTAATCAGTGCCCCACTTAATCGCATCTAAGGCTTCATCAAGCTGACCACTTTGTTTATAGGCGCTGCGGTATTGAGTTACGCCCCAACCGAGCATGGTCATCGAGGCAGCCATCGGTAAGCCAAATTTAACATGATCCCCTGCATCATAGTAACCGCCAGAGAGGTCACGACCAACATCAGCGCCATCGTCAAGGGCAGAATCACCACGCCATGAAATGCGATTATCTTCAGGTAGTTTACCAGAACGTTGAGCCTCATAAAATAGGTAAGATTTCTGCAAGGCTTCACCGTAGTTGAAGGCTCCAGTTCCTAGTTTTGGGGGGGTAGAGGGTTTATCTACTGGTGGTGGGGAGTCATTGTCATCGTTGAGGATGGTAATTTTGACTTGAGAATCCCCGATGGTCACATTTTTAGGGTTAGTGAGCTTGAGTGTAAAAGTTTCATCAGCTTCCACCTTTTTGTCACCAGATACTGGTATTTCAATGGTGCCAGTGGTTTCCCCAGGCTCAAAGGTCAAAGTTCCGGAAGTGGCAGTGTAATCGGAACCAGCTTTAGCAGTGCCATTGACAGTCTTATACTTGAGACTGATTTTTTTATTGCTAGCTTCTGAGAGTTTGACGCTTATTTGCTGATTAGTGCTGCCATTGTCTCCCTCTTGAAAGCTGAAATCCTCAATCGAGATTTGGGGCAGTTTTGGGGTTGAGGATTGGTCATCATTAATAATCGTGCCGACAGCCTCAGCCTTAGAAATTGCCGCATTTTTGCCATTGGAGAGCTTAAGAGTGAAGGTTTCGTCAGCTTCCACTTGACGATCGCCTTTAAGTTTAACTGAAACTGTCTTCTCGGTTTGACCAGGGGCAAATTTCAGTCGTCCAGAGACTCTCCTGAAGTCCTTGCCAACAACTGCCGTCTCGCCAAAGGTGGCGTATTTAACCCTAACTGTTTTGTCACTAGCTTCCGAGAGTTGAACCTTGAATTGGGCAATACTATTGCCACGATCCCCTTCGAGGACACTAACATTTCCCACTGAGATTTGTGGTATTAGCGGCGAGGAAAGCGTAGTAGCGACTTCTCCATCTAGAGCAAACTGAGTACTACTGAGAACCTCATTACCGGCGACAGGAATAATGCCGGTGTCAGTAATTCTTTCTCCATTGATATCGGTGACGCGAAGGGTTATTGGTCCAGAACCCACGCCAGTTGGTTCAACAAAATAGTTGTAGGGTTTGCGTTCGAGAGCTTCCCATTGTCCATTATTGTTTTGGAATTCGACACTAGCGATCGGAGCGTTATGATTGCGAATTTGAACAGCTGTCCAATAGGGATTACTTCCCTCTTTGAAATGATAGGTAATTGGAGCAGCAAGATTAGGATTCACCAAGTTCCAACTGATGGGTACACGGCCAGCAACGGGATCAGCAATTAACTTGAAGGCTTCTGTACTAAGATCAATATCTCCAGGCTCACACTCTGGACACTCATCGGTGATTCTCACCACCACTGGATCAGCTCCTGCTTCTTGTTTGGGTCCAGAGACCTCAACATAAGCGCCACAAGCCTGGGATTTATTATACTGCACTGCATTCATCGCCGCAACCATGCGATTGTGGGGCGTTGCATCAAAACTACAGTGTCCTGCTCCAGTTGCGCCATAGAATGTACCTTCACCAGAATAAGTTTTACCTGGCTCGATTTGGGTGGGGTTATTTCCTGTATCACCTTGGTTACCAGGATTGCTATCTACTGGTGGTGGGGAGTTAGTGTCATCGTTGAGGATGGTAATTTTGACTTGAGAATCCCCGATGGTCACATTTTTAGGGTTGGTGAGCTTGAGTGTAAAAGTTTCATCAGCTTCCACCTTGTTATCACCAGATACTGGCACTTCAATAGTACCAGTGGTTTCCCCAGGCTCAAAGCTTAAAGTCCCGGAAGTAGCAATGTAATCAGAACCAGCCTTGGCAGTGCCATTGGCAGTAGTATACTTGAGGCTGATTTTCTCATTGCTAGCTTGTGAGAGTTTGACGCTGATTTGCTGATTGCTATTGCCAGTGTCTCCCTCTTGAAAGCTAAGATCCTCAATCGAGATTTGGGGCAATGGTTTGGTTGATGAGGATTGGTCATCATCAATAATCGTGGCAACACCCTCAGCCTCAGCGATGGCTGCATTTTTGGGTTTGGAGAGCTTAAGAGCGAAGGTTTCGTCAGCTTCGATTTGCAGATCATCTTTGAGCTTAACTGAAACTATCTTCTCAGTTTCACCAGGGGCAAATTTAAGTCCTCCAGAAACTCCCCTGAAGTCTTTGCCAGCGACTGCCGTCTCACCAAGGGTAGAATATTTGACCTCAACTGTTTTGTCACTAGCTTCCGAGAGTTGAACCTTGAATTGGGCAACACTATTATCCCCTTCGAGGACGCTAACATCTCCCACTGAGAGTTGTGGTGTTGGCTGTGGCGTCGGCGTTGAGGAAGACGTACCAATAACTTCTCCATTGAGAACATAGTTACTTGGTTTAGTAGTTACGTTGCCAGGGGTGGCGAGAAAACCAAAGGAAGCGTTAGTTCCTGGAGAAATATTGCTGTTCCAAGAGGCGTGACGTATGGTGTATTGATTTCCGACACGGCTGACAATTTCAGCGTTCCAAATTTGGGTAATCTCGTAGGGGAATTCAAACTTGAGAATCCAATCGTCGAGTTCTTTCTTACCCTTGTTAGCAATGGAGATCTTGCCGCTAAAACCATCTCCCCAGTCACTGTTGAGTTTGAAGTTAATATCGAGAGCAGATGTATTCATCATCTAATCCTTGTGTGCAATTACTTAACTAAAGAATCCGGCATTAGTAGGGAGGTGAAGACACACCAGACGCAGAGAGAGGGAACAAGTCGAATGGAGATTTAAACCCCAAACAACTTTCAATAGCAGTTTTCACCAGGATAAAGTACAACTTTTTTAGTTCTCAGACCAAAGAACTATCGTCAAGACATCCCAAAAGATTTTTTTCCCTAGTTTCCTCATTTCCCCCATCTCCCCCTCCAATTCTTATTAGGAGGGAGAAAAAAAAATATTCCTATTTATAGAGTACGAATAATCTGTTAGGCAGATGTCGGGAATATAGTTGATGAACTGTATTTTCATTGGGAGTATGTCAATTAAAATAGGTTACTTTGACAATATTCAGATTCAATACGATAGACCAGGATGATTTGGTTTTGTTCCTCAAATAATCTACTTTATAAATATATGAATTAAAATTAAATATACTCTTATTGTATTTTTTTAGCTTAAAAACAACTCTATATCAACATAATAAAAAACTGCACTGTTGAACTATTCTATTCCCTACCGATTGGGTTAAATCGAATTAGTTGGAAACCATCTACCATCTTGGAAACAAACAAAAACCCCACTCAGATGAACTCTGGGATGGGTTTTCAGTTTGCCCAGTTAACAAGTTACAGCTCTCTCTACCTGCCAGAAGGTCGATTACTCTGTGTTCCTTCGTACTACAAATTGAAGTGCGGAAGGTGGGTTGAAAATATCACTCAGTACAGTTTTGCCCGAGCTTGTCGTAGATACCTGGGGAATGATAGCAGTTTTCATTTGAATGAAGTACAACGCCTCAAAGCTCTCGGATAAAAGTCGGTTCACAAGAATAATTTCTCCCCCTCTCCCCCTCTCCCCCTCCCCCCTTCTCCCCCTCTTCCTTCAACAAGCTGTACCTCACTCAATTGAAAAGCGCTATAAAATCACATCAACTCCGCTCGCTGCTGAATCAGCTTTATGTGTTTTTTCATACAAAAAACCATATTGAGTACCAATACTAGTACAATTGAGTATTGGCTTAGTACGACTTGTCCATTGGCTGCATTCCTTGCTAAATAAGGAATACAGCAATGACAACCCAACATTTTCTGCCGCTTTGGCTCAAATTAAGTACTCAGCTGTGCTTGAATGTAAGACTGGAGGTAATCCTAGAGAAGTATTCATCGAACAGCAGGAGGAGAATTTTGACTCTTATCTATGAATAAAATTATCATCTTTTTAGGTCCATCACTCCCGATAACAGAAGCCAGAGAAATTTTGGATGCTGTCTATCTTCCTCCAGCAAAACAATCAGACTTAATTAGTGCTGTAACTACCTACAAACCCGATATTATTGGTCTGATTGATGGTGTTTTTCTTAGTTATCCCTCCGTATGGCACAAAGAAATTTTGTATGCTCTGCAACAGGAAATTGCTGTCTACGGAGCCAGCAGTATGGGCGCTTTGCGGGCAGCTGAAACTAGTGATTTTGGCATGGTGGGAGTAGGCGAAATTTACCGAATGTACGCCAGTGGAGAACTAATTGATGATGATGAAGTTGCCCTGATTCATGGACAAGAAGATACAAAATACCGCCCTCTATCAGAACCGATGGTCAATGTCAGAGCGACTTTTCGTCGCGCTCAAGCTGAAGGCATGATCAGTAATAATTTAAGTGAACAACTAACTGCGATCGCTAAATCTATTTACTTTCCTGAACGTACTTTTTCTGTTATCTTCCGACAAGCTACTGCAGCAGGATTATTGGGAGATAACTTAGTAGCAATAGAAACTTTTGTCAAGGAAAAATATGTAGATATCAAGCGCCAAGATGCAATTTTACTACTAGAAACTATTAAAGATTTACCAAAACCGCTGCCGAAAGTAACACCAAACTTTGATCTAAAACGCAATCAGTTTTTTGCCACACTCTACCACAGAGACAGGACAGTAAAGCGGAATAATACAAATGTACCTCTAGGCGATATTGCCGGATACGCAACCTTACATCTACCTGACTTTGAGCAAATTAATTTGCATGCTTGTAATCGAGCCTTGGTTCAGATTTTAGCTGATTTTTTGGGGGTTAAAGCCACTGAAGTCGAAGTTGATAAGCAAAGCCAACACTTTCGTTACCAGCATAACCTGACTGAAGAGGAAGCCTTTGCAGATTGGCTAGTGCAAAATGACCTAACGCTAGAGGAGTTTAAACAACTGATGTCTGAGATAGCTCGCTCTCACCAGTTACAAAAGTGGTTAATGACTAAGAAATCTTATGAACAGAATACAAAGATTTTGCTGGATGAATTGCGCCTGGAAAATCGCTACCAAGAATGCGCTGATGCCGCCGCCTCCAGAGAAAAGATTATTCAAAAAAATTATCCCAATTTTAGTGAAGAAAACAATGATGACCTGACTATATTGCAATTAGCTATAGAGCATCAGCAATCTACTGGCTGCCGGGTTAGCCTCCGCGATGATTGGCTCAAAGAAGCTGGTTTTTTAAGTCCCGAATTACTGAAATTAGAACTATTGCGATCGCATCTAGCTAGAAAAGTAATTCAAAACCAGGAAAATAACTCAGCATTGGAAAACTAAACAATCTCAAATAACCCTCTACTAATCAACAATGTTACATCTAAACGCAGAAGATTTAAAACTCAATAATCTCATAGAATCTGAAGCATCAAAAATTACTGGAATGACCTACATTCCAGATTATATTAACCTTGAAGAACAAGAGAAATTGCTAAATACTATTGAGCAACAAGTATGGTCAGTAGAATTACAAAGAAGGATTCAGCAATATGGATATACCTATGAACATCTAGATGGTGTAATTGTCTCCTCACAGTACTGGGGGGCTTTGCCAGATTGGGCAAACAGCCTTGCCAAACGACTCTCTCATGACTTTTCAATAGCAGTACTTCCTGATCAATTACTTATCAATGAATATCAGCCAGGACAAGGTTGTAAAAATCATATTGACTGTATACCCTGCTTTGATAGCACGATTTTTATACTTAGTTTTTTAAGTCAATGTGTGATGAATTTTACGCAATATCAAACTAAAGAAAAGGCGCAATTAATGTTATGGCCTGGTAGTTTATTGGTCTTACAGGGAGCGGCTAGATATCATTGGTTACATGGAATTGATGCCAGTGACAAAGACACATACAATGGTATAAATATCATGAGAAATAGAAGAATATCCATGACTTTTAGAAAGGTTTTATTTCCCCACCAATAGATGTCAGGAAAGCTCTCCACTGATAGCTGCGCAGCATGGCAGAGACACTAAAACTCTGGCGGCCACAAGTCGGTAACTGCAACCTTCCAACCAGGAAGTAAATCAGGGACTTCTAAAACATCACCATCGTCCAATCTCACAACTTCTTGTTCAGGGCGATAAATCTCTATAGTATGTTGTTCTGGATTAAGCAGGATTCCTACTTTTGACCCCAGCGACAAGAAAGACTTGATCTTTGCGATAGTCGGGATATTCTGCCTGTAGTTTCTCCAGGTCTTTAGCTTGAAGGGCAGACATAGGTAAGTGCTAGAAAACAAACAGCTCAGATACAGTTCAATTTTGACATTGTTCCCAACCAAGAACAATCGCATTGTACCAGAAACTATAGCGCTGCACGCAGAGAACAGGGAACAGGGGATGAAAAAGCTTGTTAGATAAAAGTTTTCGCAATTCTTCGCCCCTTGAATTTGTCAACACCTGAGCACGCATTGCTATAACTTGCTGAAAGTACCAAGAGTTGACTAATTCTGTTTCTATGTACCTGATTAACACAGCTGCAAAGTGCATCTAAACTCATTGTCAGCTGTTGCTTTTTGCCTAGCGGTAGAGCATCGCAGCTGATTAACTTGGCAACTTCTTCAAACATCTGTTGCTGAGCTTCTGGTAACAAATCTAACCAATTAGATAAGGTAAGATTGCGCAATACGATCCGGAAAATAGCCTCTGTTTCGTTCATATCCATGCTTCTCATTTTCAAATAAGGCAGGAGGTTCCGAGGGCAGAAGGGATGATAATTTTCATCAGTTCATTGTGAGCAGAAGCTCATCGCAGAAGCTCATCAGTATTTAGGGCTTACTGAATAAGTCTAAAACCTTTATAAATAAATGGTTTACCCTTGATTTCAAGTTGATAAAGTGCAAGAAATAAGTTTCTCTAGCTTCAAAACCCATGTACTTTTAAATTGTCTAGATTATTCTGAGTTCCTCTCCTGACTCCTGACTCCTGGCGAAGAGACTCCTCACCAAAAAAACTTTTTCAGCAAACCCTATACTAGAACTACTGCTGACTCAGCTTGCCACTGGCGATACCAAGCTAGTAGGCACTCCCCAGCATCTTTGGGTGGACTTAGAACGTCATGCCAAGCTACAAAGACATTCCCCTCAGCCCCAATCATGATTAAACCACTCATCCCTTTAGAGCGCTTCAGCGCCTGCAAAGCTTGTTCCGGATTCTGAACGATTGGACTACCTACGTTTAAAGAGGTGTTAACAGAAACCTCTACACCCAATCGACGCCCCATAGCTTTGAGATAAGCATAAGTGAAAGAATCACTCTTCCTGACAATCTGAACTCGGGATGTACCGTCGTGGTGAATCACTGCTGGGATCAGCTGATAGCTCTCCGGACGAGCCCTAGTAGTCAGTACCATATAGTTGTAGGCGTTATAGTTGTCATCACTAGCACCTGGTGAGAGTTCAAAGTAACGCTGGGCTGCTTCGTAGGTTGCCATGGGTGCCAGTGGGCGAATCCTTTCCCGAAACTTGACTAACTCATTAATATTTTCCAGGCTATCAGGGTTGCAGGGATTGGCAACAATACTACGGTGACCAAGTGCTCGTGGTCCAGTTTCTGCTGCACCTTGGAAAAATCCCAACACACCATCCTGAGCAATAATATAAGCGGCTAAATCAGCAATCTCTTCTCGCTGCTGGGGGCAATTCACATTGCCTAAGGACATGTAAGCAATTTCCTCAGTGGTTTTAAGGGCTTGACGAATACTGGCAGTGCTGGGAGGAGTGCCACAGTAGAAGGCATGTTGTAGCTTCTCACCAGTTGGCACGCCGTTAGTCAGAGCAAAATTATAAGCTGCCCCCATCGCCACACCAGCATCACCAGGAGTAGGCGGCACCCAGAGGTGTAAATGGGTATTTTTGCCGAAATAGCGCTGATAGTAAGACTGATCAAAATGTTCCAGCAACCGCATGTTGGCAACACAGTTGAGAGCGGTTCCCCCAGTCATAACTAGTTTGTTGCTTCCAGTTGTACGAATTAGATAGTCGATTATATGGAATAAAACATCCTCAAACACTAATTGAGTAGCAGCTGCCTTATCCAAGCGCTCCTGGGTAATTGGTGAGTGTGTAACATCCTCAACCCGCAAAATAGCATCGGGATTCCACATATCTTTGGCAGGGATAGGCTCTCCGAGAATCTCTTTGAGAATACTATTGTAAGGTCTTAGTTGACCCCATTGGTGCCAATTGGTCATTGCACGATTGAGGTAAACTTGACCTTCATTGCCAAAATAAATTAGCTGGCGCAGTTGTCGATAGTAGGGATTGGTGAGGCGGTTATTATTGCCCCAGGCAGTAGCACCCATATAGCGCCCTTCGCTACTTAATGTAGTCCAACCGCCCTGGGTAGAACTTATCATGCTGTAGAGTATGCCCAGCGAGTCCATCATGCTATCATTACTACGCAAACGCTTGAGCTGGTTATTTTCTGCAAGGTAAAGTGATATTGAGCCATTATCACCAAAGCCATCGAGTACAGTAACCATCACTGGCTCTTGGCTACGGTTAAAAGGAGAAACGCCATAGGAGAAATAGGCATGATTGTCGTGGTGGCACATGCCGATAATTGGCATTGGTCCATCTAAACCCAGTTGTTTGCCCAGACGTTGAGGAACTTCACCAGCCTTTTGAATATGAATATGGTTAAACTTTTGCGAAGACGAAGGCAGGGAAAGAGATAAACTCAAGGGTAGATGTTCACAAACTGCACGCAAACCGAAGGGAACAAAATCTATATAGTTCCAACTAGCAAGGCAAGCATGAATATCCTTCGGTTCAATACCGATTTCTCTCATGCGCTTACTAACTGAATCAACGCTATATTTTGGATAACCGGCATAGTGTTTAATTCCGGTGTACCTTTCTTCTTCCTCATTACAAATGAGCTTGATTCCTTGCTCCAAAGAAACTTCAATTAGGGCAACTCCGGAATTATGACCACTAGGCCCAATTCCGATCAGATAAACTCGCTCTTTCCTATTCAGCTTGGCTTGCATCGAAACAATGCGCTCACGGGTATAGCGACTATCCATGTGATAGAAATTACGAGCGGCAAAGAGAGTTTTCATCAGCGGTTTGGTAGTTTCAAATACCAACTTACCTAGCCAGGGATGAGCCGGTCCATATCTTCCAAAAACTCGCGACATTTATATTACCTCTGGTTCTGATAGTTAACAATTAAAATCGTTTTTGAGGAGCGATTGTGAATAATTATCTGAGGAGCATCATCAAAGAATTTAGTCTTGTCTGAGTTACCAGCTTACCAGTTAGAGATTATGTGTTTTTGCTGGCAATTTTTTTAATTAATTTTGATAAAACTTGACCTTGTCGTGGTCTGAACGTTAATATTTATTTGTGAAGTTTTAAATGACTGCTGTTAATTTATCTGTACAATCATCACTTTACAGATAAGTGGAATATCTAGCGGGTTTTAGTTTAGTCAATCACATTTAAGTCTGGTCATTTTGTTCAGAGGCTCAAAACTATGATTACTGTATCTAGCTAAAGCGAGTGTGCATTTAAAACTTATATTTTCTGGTTCTATGAGAATTCTTCTCCCCATCTCCCCATCTCCCCGAGCCATCCCCCCATCCCCCCCTCCTCCACTCTTATTGAATACACACTCTTAATGCGTGATAGCTTATTGGTCAGAGTAACTCTATGCTTTATTCGTGAGAACTTTTTGTTGAAGATAACCATCCTCCATAGTGATGATACGATCAGCAACATCTAAAATGCGGTTGTCATGAGTCACAATCAAGAGAGCAGATCCCTGTTCCTTAGCAAGTTTTTGCATTAGCTCTACAACTGTTCGACCAGTTTTGCCGTCTAAGGCAGCAGTAGGTTCATCAGCTAAAATTAATTTGGGGTTGCTGACTAAAGCGCGGGCAATAGCTACCCGTTGCTTTTGTCCCCCTGAAAGCTGCTGAGGTAGTGAATTGACTTTGCCGCCTAATTGCACAGCTTCTAGTACAGCTTCTGATCTAGCTTTTGCCTCCTTTTCAGGAACATTTTTCCACAATTCCATTGACATTTGTACGTTCTGCCGAGCTGATAAGAAATCTAGCAAGTTGTGAGCCTGAAAAATGTAACCAATATGGCGACGAACTTGCACTAGTTTTTGTTGAGAAGCTCCATGAAGCTCCCAATCGAGAAACTTAAGACTTCCTTCCTGAACAGAACGTAAACCACCAATTAAAGTCAGCAAAGTAGTTTTACCTGAGCCAGAAGGCCCAGTCATAATCACAATTTCCCTAGGTTTAATTTCTAAATTGATCTTAAACAATATTTGCTGGCGGAATGAACCAGACCCCATGTATTGATTAAGATTGCGAATAGAGACAATATGTTCTGGATGCATTAGTCTAGTCAGTTATCTAAAATTCTAGAAAATGTCAGCTGGATCTACAGAACGCAGTTTGTTCATGGCAAGAAAACCGGAAATAGAACACATGAAAATTGTCGAAAATAACACCACTAATGCCTGATGTAAGTGCATAAAAAATGGCAAATGGGTGCCAGTCTCGGCAAGATCATATAGACCTAAAGACAAAGCAAATCCTGGTATATAACCTAAAACAGCTAAGATTACAGCTTGCTGAAATACCACTCTCAGCAAGTAGTTTTGGGTATGCCCCATAGCTTTGAGAGTTGCATACTCAACCAAATGGCTGGAAATGTTGCTGTAGAGAACCTGATAAACAACAACAACACCAATAACAAAACCCATTGTAACCATTAACTGAAAGGCAAAGCCAATTGGTGTTCTGATGTTCCAATAGCTTTTTTCAACTTCACTAAATTCGTGGCGGGTAAGAATTTTGACGTCTTTGGGCAAATGTGCCTCAAGGATCGCCTGCACTTTTTTGATATCAGCACCAGGCTTAAGCTTAATTAAACCAATATCTATAAAATCGGCTTTACGGTAATCAAAAATATTCAAAAAAGTTGATTGACTGACAATTAAATTGCCGTCAACTCCGAAAGAAGCCCCAAGAGTGAATAAACCACCTATTTTTAACCTACTAGCAAGTGTTAAATCATTGAAATAAGATACTTCAATTTCGACTTCTTCTTGTTCCGATTTCTCAGCAACTGGACCAAATTCTGGTCGAGAATTGCGGTCAAATAAGGCTTGGTCTGGGATTCTGAGTTTATCTAAGTTTTGATTAATTTCAGGCAAATCAAAAGTCACTGAATCCAAACCAATTCCAAAAACAAATATCGGATTTTTTTGTCCCGTATCAATACTTTTTGTCTTGCCAAATTCATGATACAATGGCGTGACTGAATCCACTCCTTCATAGCCTAGAGCTTGGTACAGACGTGCTCTAGGAAAACTTTGCTGAGATGTCAAGGATATATATTGTGGACTGATGACAAATAAGTCTCCTCGTAAACTGTTATGCACTTGAGTAGCACTGGCATAAAGAGCATCTTGGAAACCAAGCTGCATAAACAGCAGAATCACAATAAAAGCCAAACCTGCTAAAGTTGCCAGGAAACGGACTCTTTTGTGAATTAGTTGTAGCCAAGCTATGGGGATAGATAAAATCATGGCTCAATCTTCTGAAAATGAAGTGAATTTTAATTGAAAAATTCTAGGTTGTAAAGAAAGTACGCCGCCTCGCCAACTAGACAAAATGGCTTGATGTAAATTGATATTTACTGTTGAGTCTCTGTATTAATAAGTACTTCCACCTGTAGATTAGTGAAAGCTGCAACTTTCTGACTATCTTCTGGATTGAGAATAACTTTCACTTTAACTATTTTGTTATCTGTATTTGCCATCGGGTTAGTACTGAAGACTTTTTGTTTATCAACTTGTAGACCAATTTCTGCAACTTTACCCCGCAATTTTTCTGGGAAAGCTTGGCTAGTAATAACTGCCTCTTGACCTATCCTCACTTTGCCAACATCGGTTTGATAAACTTCCGCGATTGCCGACATTTGCTCTGTTTTAGCAATTTTAGCTATTCTAGGAATTCCATCGATGTCTTGAATTTGTCCAGCTTTGGTAATGACTTCGATGATTTGACCGTCTACAGGAGCCTTAATGTAAGATAAATCTAAGTTAGCTTGAGCTCGTTTAACTGCAGCGATCGCCCCATCCACTTCTGCCTGTGCTACTTGCACGTCCACTGGGCGAACTTCAGCAATACTATTAAGGGTAGCTTTTGCTTGACGCTGCTGTTCTTCTAAAGTTTCTACCGTGCGTTCAAGCGCAGCTTGAGCTTCTTTAAGTTGCTCTCGGGAAGTATCTACTTTTAAGCGTCTTTGGTCTAACTCAGAAGCAGAAATTGCACCTTCTTGTTGCAAGTATTCATAGCGACCATAATCGACTTCGGCATTGCCAACTTCTGCTTTTAAGGCAGTAATTCTTGCCCGTTGAGAAGCAATTTGTCCACGCAATTCAGCTGCTAGGCGAGTAATTGTCGCCTTTTGAGCATTAATATCACCATGTCTTGCCCCTGCCTTAACTCTAGCTAAATTAGCTTTAGCTATTTCCACTTCTGCTTTAGCCTGATCTAAAGTAGCTTGTCGCTGCTCCCGATTATTGAGGATTGCCACCAATTGCCCAGCGCGAACACGATCCCCTTTCTTAACCAAAACCTCCTTGACTACTGCACCATCACTGGAATTAGGTGCAGGAGCAGAGATTTCTGTGATTCCGCCTTCAGGTTCTAAACGTCCTAAAGCAGCAACCTTGCTGAGGACAGGAGTAGTCTCTAGAGGAGTTTGCGCCAAACTTTGGGTAGTAGTGGCTCGATTTTGCAGGAAGCTGTAGATTAGGACTGAGCACGTGCCTGCAGCTGCTAAAGCCAAAGTCACTGCCGAAGCCATGAACAACTGACGACCTATAGGTTTGGGTAAGGGCTGAGTTTCTTTCTGAACCATGACTTTTGTTTCCAAATGGGGGGCAAAGGGTGAAGACTCAAATACTCTCGACAGATTGTTGAAGATTTAGACCAGGCTTAGATATGTTGTACTTGCTTGAGCCTAGTATTCTGTTAGTAGTGAACTTTTTAGCTATCTTCAATCAGATTTTAGATGTCAGCTTTTCTAAGCCATTCCTGCGTCCGCTTCAATCCCTCTTCCAGGGATATTTTGGGTTTGTAGCTAAGCTGACTTTGAGCTTTCTCAACAGAATAAGCATAGGGGCGAGTCAGCAAATCTACGGACGCTGGTAAAGTATCGATATTCTCGCCAAGAAGTTTCTGTCCTAAGCGGCGCAGTTGAATTGGTAACCTGATTAAACTTGCTGGCATAGACAAAGGTGCGGGTAGATCAGCAATTTCAGCTAGGCGCGTAAAATATTCTTTCCAGGAGGTTTCTTGTCCATCAGTGATGTTAAAAATTTCTCCGTATGCCTCTTTTTCTAAGGCAAGGAAAATTGCCTCAATTAGATTGTCGATGTAAACATGGTTCATTACACCTTGTCCACCGTTGGCTAACAAGAATGATCTTTTGCGCATTAATAACAACGGTCGAATTGTCCAGGGTATGCTTCCTGGTCCGTAAACATCTCCTGGTCTAATAATAATGATGCCAAAATTGCGCGGGGTATTCAGTTGCAAAAGCTTCTGTTCAGCTTCTATTTTTATCTGACAGTAAGGATTATCTTCTCGACAAAGTGGACCTCTTTCTGTGACATGATCAGGATAGTTAAATCCGTAGACCATACTGCTAGAAAGATGCACAAAGGCTTTGACTCCAGAATGCATAGCGACTTTAGCCATATTAATTGTCCCGCCAACATTCACCGCCCGAAATTGCTCTAAAGAGGCATTTTCCTGGGTAACACCTGCTGTATGTAGAACTATTGTTGCTCCCTGGCAAGCTTTTCTAGCCGCAACAGGATTGTTGACACTACCAACAATGACTTCAGCACCTAGGTGTTGCTGTAACACTTTTACTTTATCTTTGGAGCGCTGTAGTCCTCGAACCTTCATCCCCCGTTCTCGGGCTAACTCAGCAGCACGCCAGCCGATAAAACTGCCAATCCCGGTGATTAGAATGGTTTTGTTGTTAAGGTTCATCGCATCAATATAATTTTTGCACAAGTTGGGAAAGTCAAGAGTAAGAATTATTCAGTTTTGACTTTTGAATTGATGTTTTTGACTTGGAACAAAGCGACTCTCCCCATCTCCCCGAGCCATCCCCCTCTCTCTCTTTAAGTCGCCTCTGGCAAAAGTATCTTTTGCCAGAGGTCTATTATTTTAGAGAAACAAAATGTTTGCCACCTAGTTCAATTTTTCCCTGTTGGCAGCCAGCTTTGAGTCTTGCTACTAAATACTCCAAATTAGGTGCGATAAAATTAGTGCCGTGGTCTGGTTCTACCAAACTTACTAAGGCTATTTTGCCATCAGATTGAGACGACAAACTATGAATACCTAGAAAGTTAAACACTCCTGATTCATAGGTGCCACAAGGTACTGAAGGATTGTGGACACCCACACAATATTCATTATCTTGAAACCAGTCGCGGGCAGGATAGCCGTGGAAGTGAACCATGGGCGCACCATCTCTAATTAATTCTGGTGTATACAAAGCTGCAGAAAGAGCCATGCCCAGCATTACATAAAGATCGTAAGAAGGTTTAATGTCTACTTTTGCCTGGTCAATTCCCTGAGGTAATTGCAGGAATAATCTATCTCTCAAACCAATTCTCACAATGTCATTATCCAGACTCAAATTAGTTTTATTCGAGCCTGAACGAGCACTTACTAGCCAAATATCTGGTATCTGTTTAAATACATATTCTGTTCCTATTTTGAGTTTGACATAGCGTCTATTAATTTCATTTTGACGTACTTGATCATTACTAAATCCCTTAACAGTGGCTAGACCTTCCCACTCATTCTCAGTTATCTCCTTAGCACCAATGTATTGCGGTGGTTCTGCATAGGCTACAAAGCCATAAGAGACACCAGTTCTGCCATTAACAATTACATTAATAATATCTCTATGGGACTTTCTTTTAATCAATTCACTCAACTTGAAACCAGGAGGAAATAGACCTGTTGGTGCCAGTTCTTTACTCAAAGTTACCAAGCTAGCTGCATAAACAGATGCCTGAGGATCGTATTGCCCTAATTCAAACCGATTCAGGAGAACAGGAGCTATGGGGACAAATATTTTTGGTATTAGCGATTTTAAAACAAAGCCATCTAATTCATCTTGAGGAAAAATAGAATCTGAGAGATTCATATTTAAGATAGAGATTTTGTCATTAGACACTCCAATCACAATTTCAGAAAAGGTTCTGACTAGAGTGTTTAAGCCAAGTCCTATTTTCTGTTGGTAGGGGATTTGGGGATTAGTAAACTCTGGATCTAAATCGGTGAGGGTAATCACCTGAGTATTGGTTGGGTCTTCAATATATTTAGCTGCATGTTCTACAGCCCAACCGATCAATGTGGCAATTCTGGTAACGGATAATTTTTGATTCTTCAGAATAAAGTGAGAGTAAAATTCATACAGTCTCTCAGCAGCAAATTCTTTAGCTTTACTAATTAAAGAAGGAGGTCTTTCAATATCAATTACGGCATCAGTCCCAGCCTTGACTACTCTGGTATTAAAAGTTTTTTTGAAGTTAAAGAAGGGAATCTTGATGTCATAGTGAAATTCGGTTGTTGCTAGTTCCCAAGGTTCAATTTGCACCCCATAGTTGCGCAGTTTGAGTTCTAATTCTTCTCTAAATTTAATAATGCTTTGATTATTGTAACCCTTCGGCAAAGGTCTAAACACAACTTTGAGCTTGCTTGCCATTACTTGAGGATCAACAATGGGTTGCTTATACTCAGTGGTTGATTGACTGCCAAATCCTCCAATTAAGCGACCAATAGTTTGCAGAGTTAGTTCATCACTAGGAGAGGTAGAAGTAGAGCAATCAGAGAGGTCATTACCACGTAGAAATGCCAAAATTTCTGGCTTGTGCTTAGCTAGTTCTTGGCGCAGCTCTGGTGTCATAACTCCCCGTGGGGAACGAACACCTAGTTTTTCATTATCAGCCCACAACTGGATACCTTGTTGTGTGAGGTTGGTTAACAGTTCAGATGCGTTCATTGTTCTCAAATTCTCCAGTAGTTATCAAAGGGAAAGGTAGAACGGCACAGAGCAGGGGACAGAAGGTTTTTTTTGTCCAATTGCAGGTGCTAACCGGCGAGGTGAAAGGGAACAAAGGGAAAGAATCTGCCGCTTCCAGAAGCGGCTTGTATTCAGTTGGGATTGAATCCTAATGCTGAATATTCC
Source organism: Symploca sp. SIO2E9 (assembly GCA_010692645.1). Lineage (GTDB taxonomy): Bacteria > Cyanobacteriota > Cyanobacteriia > Cyanobacteriales > Coleofasciculaceae > SIO3C6. Next base: position 19,583 of record JAAHGS010000039.1, on the reverse strand, counting down.
CTTGGAGCCTCGGAGCCTTATACCTTCTTCAAATCTCCAAAAATTCTGATTCCGAACCTGCAATTTCTTCAGATAAGCGCTCAGAAAGAGTTTCAATTGTAGGGTAATGCAACAATAGCAGGGGAGAAATCGGGAATCCCAGAAAATTTTCTCCTTTGCTAGCAATGATCATACCTTGCGCTGAATCTAGCCCCAAGCTATCTAAATGCGCTTGGACATCGATTTCATCAGGTGTGACTCCCAGCTGTTCAGCAATATTGGTAACCAGCCAGTCTTGAATAGCTTCTGCGGTAAGAGTGGTTACGACATTAGGATCCATAGTTAGTGGGCTCATAAAATCTTTTTCGCCTCTGTTAGAAATTGACTTCAACAAAAATCTTGCTTACTATACTTCGCTCAATACAGCCAGTTTTTTTGAGATGTTCCTGAGGTCATCAACACTCAGAAAACCACTTTCGATGAAGTAGGATAAGTAAATATCGAGTACTTCTGAATTTGGTTGTGGACAGACAATGCCAGAACCAAAGAGAGCATCAAGGGTTTGGTGACAGCTGATTTTGGGTCTTCTTTTTTGCAAATACAACTCAGGGATAGTCAGTTGCTCACTAGACCACTTCTCAAACAAGAAAGGCAGTAGTGTATACAAAGGATGTTCTGGAGAACCTATGTAACCTTTTAAATCTTCTTGCCATTGTTCATAGGAAACCAGTTGAATTGGATAACCAAAAGAGCGAACCCAATCAACAAACCATCTCAAGTGCATGGGTTGGGGCTGCTGCAAGTGAAAAACTTTTCCTAGCGATTGTTTCTGATTCGATAAATAAACAATTGCTTGACTCACATAATCTACAGGAGAAGCATCTAACAGATAGTCCAAATCGGGAACAATTCCCATTTGAATACAGCCTTTGAACATCAAGCAGATAAAATCATCTGTATTGGTGACACCTGTTTGGCTGTGACCTGCAATAAAAGGAGGTCTATAGATAACAACTGGTAAACCGCGATCGCGAGCAATCTCGACTAACTTTTCAGAAACCCATTTAGTCTGAGAGTAGCCCAGAAACATTCCTTCAGTTTCATCTATACAGTCCTCTTCTGTCAAGACCTTACCAGCATAAACAGAAGATTCAAACACTGCCACGCTGGAAACATAATGGACGGGCTTGAGTTTAACTTGGCAAGCAAATCTCAAAACTTCTTGTGTTCCCAGAACATTAACCTGTTTCATTGCTGAATAGGGATAAACGTAATTCAACAATGCTGCTGAGTGATAAACAGTATCAATTTTGCCAGCCAGCGCTTGGAATTTTTGGGCGTCAAGACCGAACTTTGGTTTTGATAAATCTCCTAGAACTGGTATAATTCTAGAGCTAAAATCATCATTCCAAACTTTATATTTTTCCAGGTTTTGTTGTAATCGCTTCTTACCTTGAACTGCATCAGCAGCCCGTACCAAGCAATAGATATCTGCCTGAGTACTATGTAAAAGCTCTTCAATTAAGAAAGCTCCTAAAAAGCCTGTTCCCCCAGTAAACAAGATGTAAAGAGGCTCAGTTACAGGTTTATAAGGTAGCAAAGCTTCGGGACAAATACTAGGATCTAAGACAGCTTCAGCTTTCAAATCCAGGGCTATTGGTGACTCTATAGCCGACATACTTCTTCGTGGCACAACCCCGGTTTCCTTTTTCAGCTGCAGCAACAGCAGTTGTCTTTTTAAGGGCGAAAGCTTTGCCAGCCGTTTTTCCAGATCAGTCATTGAAGTTCTTCTCCTTAATCAACTGTTTTTCAGTGGCAACTGCTGTGTAAACTTCTTCTGGCGATAGCTGCTCAATTTCTGAGAGCATTTGAGCCAGTTTGTCGCTATCGACTTGTTCAAGTACTCTTGAATCTACATCTTGAGATTCTTCAGCTAAACGCTCAGAAAAGGCTTCAATTGTGGGGTAATGCCACACCAGGGTAGGAGAAAGTTCAAATCCTAAAAATTCCTCTAGTTTCGCAGCAAGTAGCATTGCTTGTGCTGAATCTAAACCGTAGCTGTCTAAGCGCTCACTGGTCTCGATTTCATCAACTTCTGCTCCAATTTGTTCGGCAATATTAGCGATTAGCCACTCTTGAATTAGTTCTGCGGCCAGAGGACTCTTAAGGTTAGCTTTGGTAGTTGGTTGATTCATATTAACCTCCGAAAAAGATTGGCTGAGAAAAGTTATATAGTGTTTCTCAAATTGATGAAGTACATTCAATTTTTTTGCCTCCACCCCCCACTCCCTACTCCCCACAACGAAAGTACTTCACCAGATAGAGAAACGCTATAGTTTCACTGGCAAACAAGCAGTGGTACGTGCCATACCTTCATCAAGATTGATTTTTGGTTCATAGCCAAGAAACTGTCGAGCTTTTTCAATAGAATAGGTATGGGAGCGAGTCAGAAAATTAACAGCTTCCGGCATCAAACCGATTTCTTTGCCTTGAACTTGAAGGGCAGTTTTGACAGCAATAGCTGGCATCGCCATTGGCTTGGGGTGACCAGTCATTTGAGCCAATTTATTGTAGAATTGAGCACAGGTCGTTTTGACGCCATCGGTAATATTGAAAGCTTCACCATACATCTCTTTTTCTATGGCGAGAAAACAAGCATCGATCAGATTATCCAAGTAGACATGATTGAGAATACCACGACCGCCATTAACCAGAACAAAATGCTCTCTTTCCATCAAATCCAAAGGCTGGAGTACCCAAGTATAAGCACCAGGTCCATAAATATCCCCTGGACGAATAATAATCACTCCCAATTCAGGCGGATTATTAAACTTTAAGATTTCCTGTTCAGCTTCAATTTTAGACTGACACAAAGGATTCTTATCACTTCGCAAAGGTCCATCTTCAGTCACATCCTTAGGAAACTTAAAGCCATAGACCATGACAGTAGAAATATGAAGAAAAGTCTTAACACCAGCTTTTTTAGCAGCCGTCGCAGCATTAATTGTTCCGACAACATTTACTTGACGAAAAGGTTCAATAGGACCACCTGGATCGATCATATTTTCCGTATGAAAAACAATATCTGTATCGTCCTGGCAAGCCTTCTCCAAGGCCTCGGGTTCAGTAGTACTGGCAACAATTACTTCTATTCCGAGAGCTTGAGCCTTCTTAGCATCCTCCGGTGAAGGTTCCACACCACGTACCTTCATACCACGTTCAAGAGCCATCTCAGCTGTCCGCAATCCGAGATAATTACCAATACCTGTAATCAGGATAGTTTTGTCTTTGAGTTCCATGATGTTCTATTTTTGAAAGAAAATTTAGAGCGTAAATCCAGTAATCAAAGTAGTGTTCATTATTAATTCCATCGAGCTTAAACAATGAACAATGAACCATGAAGCACCAATCATTTCAGTGGAACTGGCTTATACTTACCGTATTGAATAGGCATTTGTAGTCCCTGAATTTTTAAGTTTTGCATCCGGTACAAAAATGCAGATCCATTCATAATATGGAAAGCAATATCAGCCACTTTGCGATTGCTTGGCTCTGCTAAATAAGAATCCGTCACCCAGTCATTGAAGCCACCCATGGCTGGACCACACCAGATTTGATAGTCAATTTCCCTGCCTTTTTCTCCACTGCTAGACCAACGAGAAGATAATCCTAAATAGCGACGAAAAATCAAAGCCATTTTCATTTTGGGATTGTTGTTTGCTCTAGCTAATTTCTGGGGATTGCGTTGAGACAAATAATCTACTGTTTTCTCCCAAACTGATTGCAGACTCTCTCTAAAAATTTGTTTTTCGACCTTCTCTCTTTCCGATTGGGGAATGTCTTCAATTGAGTCGTAGGCTTTGTACAAATCATAGAGTTTCTGAGCCCGCAAAGGAAACATAGTTCCTTTTTTAAGAACTTGCAGCTTGACTCCCATCTCAAACATATCTGCCGCCGGAGCCATCATCACGTCAGGCATTTGGGCTTGAGCTAGTAATTTCTTAGTATGTTGAGAAGCTCCCGCTTCCACACAAGACTGGTTAATTGAGCCAGTTACAACGTAGGCAGCGCCCATCATAAAAGCAGCCAATGCTGATTGAGGAGTGCCAATTCCTCCTGCTACTCCCACTCTCACAGGTGTTGGGTAGCGATATTTTTCTTGAATTTCGTCTCTCAATTCTTGGATAGAAGGCAACAGACACACTAGGGGACGATTATCTGTATGACCGCCGGAATCTGCCTCGACAGTGATATCATCAGCCATAGGTACTTTTTGAGCTAAATTTGCCTGTAACTCAGTGATTAAACCTTGGCTGACTAGTTCTTCAAGAATTTTGGTAGGAGCAGGTTGGAGAAATTTGGTAGCAACTTCCCGCCGGGAAAGTTTGGCAATCACTTTATTGTGAATCTCAATTTGATTTTCCCTATTGAGGCTCAAACCAGCGGCTCGATAATAAACTATATTGGGAGTTAAATCTAAAAAGGCAGAGGCTTCTACAACTCTGACACCATAGTTTAGAAATAAATCCACCGTCCTTCTTTCTGCACTCTGATCATGGGGATTGTGCAGTAAATTAAAGGCATATGGACCTTGAGGAAGTGCTTGTTGAATACGTTCAATTGCTGAGACTATTCTCTCCAGGGATAAACCACCAGTACCAAAGGAACTCAAAATTTTCTCTTTCCCGAGAGCAATGACCAATTCCTCAGAGGCAATACCGCTTGCCATTGCCCCAGTGGCGTAAGCATATTTAACGCCGTAAAATGATAGAAAAGAACGATCACCCAACTGTTGAATTGAAATTGGTGGAGAAGCCATCAGCATTTCTACTAGCTTCCCATCACTTTGATCCGCATGACTCAAGTAGCCTTCATGAGTGACGCCGACTTGTCCCTTAGACCTGACAATATAACAGGGCTTATCTAAATTCAGCAGTTTTGCCTTGATACCTGCCTCATCAAAAGATACAGCATCTAAAATATTTGGCAAAACCTGATTTTGAGCTTTAGGACAACTAAATGATTGCTGGCTTTTATGATTTCCATTTAGTAACGATTTTCCGTTATTCACGCTTTTGAATCCTCCAATTTAGAACCAGCAGTTTGTTCGCTGTTTGGCATCAAAACTTCTGATAATTACTCATCCCCAACTGACTGTTTTGATTAGGAGTTATCCCTATTGGGAACTACAGATTCTTTCTCTAGTAATTGTTGGGAGAAGTTGATTTGACTCTGAATAATTTCTTGCATTTGCTTGAGCGATTCCTTTCGTGCCTGTAGAAAAGCATTATAGGTTTGACTAAGACCGGAATTTTTTTCGCTCAGCTGTTGATAGTAAGGGTTAAGCAAACTAGGAGAATCGATTGCACCAACCGAACTGGAAATTGTTGCTTTAGGAATCGTAAGTTGTTGATGATCTTCCTGTTTGCTCTTGATTTCTGGGTAAGATTGTAAGTTTATTGCCGGCTCAAGATTGTTACTAATGTCACCTTTTACGGGAATTTCTGCGGGCGCAGAATTTGAATACAATTCATCTACAGAATTTTTATCATCAGTTGGATTCTCAACAGAAAAGGCAGGAGGCTCCAGGGTGAGGGCAGAATCTTTTTCATGCCCAATTGCTGCCTGCTTCGGAGGCAATGAAAGGGAGTAAGCGTTAGAATCCCCAACTTCTATACCGTAATCAGTTAGAATTGTAATCCCCGTCTCATTGTTCCCTATTCCCTGTTCCCTATTCCCTGTTGCCTCTATTACTTCAGATTCATTACCATTGCCCAGAAATTGCTGTGCTTTATCCTCTTGAGAAAGAGCTTGGAAAACTACATCTTTGAAGATTGCCTTATTACTCTCGCTCAAAATCTTCGCCTGAATCTGCTCTCCACCCAAAGTGATAGTTTTAACTATTGATTTTTGGCGCGTCGAAGCTGCTGGTAGCTGACAATAAAGTAGTGACAAATCGAGAGCAACTCCATGACACAGGAGTCTCGCTAAGGCTCTGAGCAAACAACCATGCTCATCTGCACCTCGCTTGTCAAGGGTAACAGTTAGGTGTTCTTTGTCTTTAAGGTTGGCATCAATCCATCGAGAACAAGTACCGCCAGCACCAGCCTCAATAAAGATTCTGGCACCATCTTCATAAACTTGATTAATCAACCGAGGAAAATCAAGCTGTTGACAGAGGGCTTTGCCAATATTGTGACCGATTGACTTGCTCTCAAGTTTAACTGGTTGGTAATCTGCCGCCGAATAAAAAACTGTCTCCGGTGTATTTTGAATGGGCAAAGTGTTGATTTTGACAATTTCGTCATATTCAGAACGCATTGCCTCACAATGAAGTACGTGATCCAAAGGTAAACTGAAACCTTCACATTTGAGGGTTTGCTTAACTCTTTGACAGGCTTGTTTATCGCCAGCAATCACCACTTCTGTAGGCGTATTAACATGAGTTAAATAGACGCGTTCCTCACGCTGCACACATTCTCTAACCTCCTCTGCCGGAGCCATTAGCACGTAGGTACTCCAAAAATCTGGGCTGCGACTATCTTGCTCCTGGGATAATCCCCAATACTCACGCACCGCATCTTTAGAACCAGAAAGCCTTGAACCAAATAGAGGGGAAGAGTTTAGAGCAGTTCCAACTTCGTGAAAACTTGCCCAAACTCCCTGAGCACAAATCATGCTAATCTCGCCTAGGCTATAGCCAAAGGTACAATCTGCCTGAACTTGGAAATAATCCCTCATCACAGTAGTCAGGAACCCGGAAAGACCAACACCAGCCTCCAGCATGCCCAAACCATTATCCAATAATTCTTGTTCTAGAGCCTCTAGTTCCCTTCTTGAAAATTTATGCAAACTTCTGGGACAAAATAGTCTTTCCAGCTTTGTCAAGGGCCTATCAGCGCTTTGGGCTGCGGAGTCATCAAAGAGTTTAGGAAATAGCCGGAACAAATCTCGGGCGATTCCCAAATAAGCATTGAAAGCACCAGGGTAAACAAAAGCAATTTTGCCATCTTTGCCCACTGGCTTAGCTGTAAAGTAACTACCACCAGGAGTTTGCCAGTCTTTGCCTTGCTCAAAAGCCTTAGGAATACCTTGGAAAGCACGCTTAATTTCCCGCCCCAAACTAACCTTATCTTTGCCAAGAATCGCCAGTTTATAAGTTGCTTGGCGCTGCTGTTGAAAAGCTGCAAAGGTTTCACTGGCAGCAATAGGTAGAGAATCGCAATCGGTAATGGTTTTTTCGAGAGTACTTAACTGCTCTAGTAAGCTTGAACTCTCATCTGCAGCAATTGGGAATAAGTAGAAAGGCATTTGCTGCAAATAATTGCTGCTGCGCTCAGTCTGACTCAACTCCTCCGATAAAATCAAATGGGCGTAAGTGCCATCTACTCCCAAACCATTAATCGCCGCAACTCGCTTCGTCGCCTCTGAAGCTAGACACCAGCCCTTTGCTGCTGTATCTACATAGAAAGGACTACCCTGCCAAACCTCTGGCAGCTTCGGACTAGACCATTTTGGTACTGGAGGAATATAACGATGATAAAGGCAAAGTGCAGTTTTAATTAAGCTAGCCATCCCCGAAGCGACATAGGTATGACCGATATTAGCTTTGACAGAACCAATCGCACAACTCAAATCTGTATCAGAGCTTCGATAAGCCTCAACTAAACCCTCAATCTCTGACTTGTCCTCTTGGGGTATTCCACTACCAAAAACTTCCAGATAGTTAATATCTTTAGGTTGAATACCTGCTAACTGGTATGCCTGTTGACAAGCTTTTTTTACTGCCTCGGAATTAGGTAGTGCAGGGAAGTTGTTGAGAGTTGATACTTTTGCTTGTGCTTGAGTTGACTGCAGCAAACTGATAGCATCAATCACTGCATAGATGCGGTTTTGTTCTTGCTTAGCTGCCTCTAGAGGCTTGAGGACAACTGCCCCAGCACCTTCACCGGGCATCCAACCATTAGCCTTTTCATCGAAACTAAGAGTCTGTGCGCCTGTATTAATTTTGGCAAGTTGGTTTCGTAATAAGATATTTTCAGGGCCGCCAGCTAAATCTACTGCCCCAACAACCACAGCCTCTACTGCCCCTGAGGAGATTAACATTTGCGCTACTTCTAGGGCTTTGAAGACGGAATTTTCGCCAGCACTGAGGGTAAAGGCAGGACCATTAAAATTCCAGACAGAGGAAATGCGACTAGCAATAATATTGCCCACATAACCTACATATTCACTGGTTCCGGCTTGGTGATGAATGCTATCCTTAAGGATAGTTTGCAGTTGAGAAAGTTGCTCGTCAGGTAAAGACAGACTTTCTTTAGTAAGGCCTTGTTCAATTTGCCAAGGCAGATGCCAACGTTCCTGTAGCTGATGAATTGCAGGATCAGTCTCCATGGCGATAATCACCGCCACATTACCTCCCTCCTCCAGTTTCGCATCTTGCAGAGCACGATCAGCAACCTTGATAGTTAGTAATTGTTGGGGGTTTAGTTTCTCAACTTCATTGGGCGGTATTTTGAAACGCAAAGTATCAATTTCAAAATCTTGAATATACGCGCCCAGAGGTGCTTGAGAGTCTTCAAAACCATAGTTTTTAAGCAACTTTTCCTGCTGTTCTATTCCCTTCCAGCGCTTAGGAGGTAAGGGAATAAAATGCTGTTTACCCTCATAAATACTACGGTCAAAAGCATCCAAGCCATCACAGGAACCAAACAAGGCATCCATGCCCACAATTGCCATTTTAGTAGTTGCCATGGGCTCAGAATCTTCAGCCCAAATATCAGGCATGGCTTGAGGCTGGTTTGGCTGTTCAAGAATCAAATGAGCATTAGTACCACCAAAACCAAAAGCACTAATTGCAGCGCGTTTAGGAGAGTCTTTATTAGGCCAAGGAGTCGCAGCTATAACAATTTGCTCCGGTGAAATTACCTGGTTAGGAGAACTCATCGGCTCATTTAAATTAATTGTCGGCGCAATTACCCCCTTAGACATGCTTAAAATAATTTTAATCATGCCGACAACACCAGCCGCTGTGAGCAAATGTCCGACATTAGATTTTACCGAACCTACTAGAGGAGAAGCTTGATATTTACCGAAGAAAGCATCAATCGAACTTAGTTCAGTGCTATCTCCCAGCAGAGTGCCAGTGGCGTGACATTCTAAATAATCAATATCTTGAGGAGTGATACCTGCTTGAGTATAAGCTCTTTCAAAAGCCAGAGTTTGTCCTTGCTGATTAGGACTAAGGAGGTGTTTACCCCTACCATCATTCGATAGTCCTGTACAGCAAATCGTAGCATAAATGCGATCGCCATCACGCAGAGCATCGCTATAGCGTTTTAGTACCAGCATGCCCACACCATCAGCGGGAGTCAAGCCTCTTGATGACTTATCCAAGGGGCTACTGATACCGTTACTGGGATAAGCTTGAACACCAGAAAATAGCATCCGAATAAACAGAGGATCGCTATAGCTAATCGCTCCTGCTAACATTAAATCAGCCTGGTGCGATCGCAAATAATGAGATGCCAAATCCACAGCATACAGAGATGACGAGCAGGCAGCATCAAGAGAAAAATTAATACCAGCCAGAGATAAAGCTTGAGCAACAATCGCCGACGGCAAGCTAGAAGTCATCGCATTATAGGCAGAAGCTTGAGCCGTCATCGGCAAAGCTTGCAACTGAAGACTTTCTTGCTGCACCAATTCTCTGAGGGCAGGTTCAATCGTCTGCTGATAAATAGGTGCAAACAGTTGATTAGAAAACTTAGTAGGGAAAGAGAGATTTCCCAAGATTACACCGCATTTAGCAAGAACCTCTGCATTACCTAGATAAGTGCTGCTCTGTAAAGCTTGTTTAGCTACATAAAGCGAACCTTTGCAGATTGGATCTAAACCCGCAATCAATTCCGAAGGCAAAGCATATTCATCAGTATTAAACTGAAAATCGCGGATATACCCTCCCATCAAAGAGTAAGTCTGATCAGCCTTTGACTTATCCTGGTCATAAAAGTAAGCAGGATCAACTCCTAAATCCTCAGCCATCGCCAAAGACTTTGAATCTTTTTGTCCCATAAGATTGCGCCAAAATTCTTCAGGATTTTGGGCATCAGGGAAGAGACAAGATAATCCTATAATCGCTATTTTTTCCATAAAAAATTTTCTACCTATGCTTGATAATTAATTGCTTAAAACTGTCTAGAAGTAGGATTCAGTCGTGCCTCACTTTACGAGAAGCTGCCCTAACAGGAGTTGAATAATTTAGGAGTTAGGCTTACTACAGTCAAACGAAAAACACTATTACAATTAGAAGTAATTCCCTGAAACTGTCCTAAAAATCAGTTAAAGATTGAAGACTAGAGATTTTCATCTCCCCCTCTCCACCTCTCCCTGTCTCCCTGTCTCCCTGTCTCCCCCTCTCCGCGTCTCCCCCTCTCCGCGTCTCCCCCTCTCCGCGTCTGGAGCGTCTCCCCCTCTCCCCATCTCTGCTAAACTGCACCGTGAATTGCCGTCAGCGGAAAAATAGTTGCCTGTGCTTCACTAATACGCGAGTAAATTTTTCCTTGCTGATCATGAGTAATCACATTAACATTCAAACTCGTCTCAGTCTTAGAGTTAAATTCCATAGAAGTATAGAAAGGTTTTCCATGGGGAACTGCAGCGAATTGTTCAAATTTACCTAATTTTGCCGGTAAACAGCCTGACTGATGAAAATGCTGTAACCATAGCCATACAGGATGAGTCTGAACATCAGCAATATAAGGACAGATATTATAGATAGGAAATTGTCCCTGCTGCTTTTCTCCCAGGCGTTCTACCAGACATTGCACAGTAATTTTTTCAGGGCTGATATTTAAAACTTTTTCTACTCCCTGAAAAGCAGATCCATGGAATAAAGATTCTGGTCCATTTTGATAAAATGCTTCCCGATAACCAGCAATTTGATTATCCGGATCAAGATTTAATCGATCATAAACAGGAGCCTCTGGAATTTCTCGCCGCAGCTTAACCTGAGTACTGAAATGATAGCGAACTTTGCCCTGTGTATTTTTACTCCAAATCTTCGTTTCTAACTGAATTTCTTCCTTAGTTTTAGCAATTTCCTTAACGTCTAAAGTGTAGTCACTTGCCAGATTTTCATCAAAGACAATGCCCTTTAAAACCTTAGTATTTTCGCAGCAAAAACATTGATAACCTGGATAGAGTTGGGCGCTAGTACTAGCCATCCAAGAAATAGCACAGGTAAAGGGCAGAACCGGAGAACCAGCAATTACGTGGTCATGCAAAAATGGATTATTGTCGAGCCTTAATTGGCGATGGATATGATAAGTACGCAGCTCAGAATCTGGATCCTTCGCTGGCATCGGCACTGTACTCCCAATTACCACTTGCACCGTGCCCTGATGTTTGGCTTCAAGCTCCTCAACCAGCATTTGCGTACCGACATCAATCGGAATTACCTCAATACCACGCATTGCAAAAGCTTTCTTTAATTGCGGAGTCACCATGCCACTATCCCAAGGACCCCAATTAACTGATACTACATGGCAACTGGGATTGTGCTGTTTAACCAGGTGAGCCGATTTATTAAGAATCTCATTAGCGAGAGCGTAGTCAGCTTGCCCCGCATTACCACAGAAACCAGCAACAGAAGAAAATAGAACTAAGTAATCAAGTTGATTGACAGGTACGCACTGCAACAGATTTTCTAAACCCTTGATTTTGGCATTATAAACCTTGTCAAAATCCTGCTCTGTTTTCTTTTCAATTAACTTATCAGCTAAGTTACCAGCTCCGTGAATAATACCCGTAATTAGACCAAGGCGTTCAACTACAGTAGGCAACTTTTCTTGCAGAACATTCACATCAGTTACATCTGCACTCAAATATTCTGCCTGACTTCCTACTTGCTCAAAAGCTTGCAGCGTGTTCTGAATTTCTCGCCTAGAAGTAATTTCTTTGTATACCCTTTGTATTTCCATAGGGACAGGCTTTTTCCCTTGAGCAAGAAAGTATTGCATAATCCGTTTTTTCAATTCGGATTCATCAAAACAATCCTTAGCCCAAGACGGCTCATCTCCAGAAAACTCTGAGCGACCAAGTAAAATCCATTTGCATTGATAACGCTTAGCTAATTGAATCGCACATTTAGCTGTAATTCCTTTAGCACCACCACTGACGAGAAAAACAGATGAGGAATTAATTTGAACTTCTCGACTCATAAACCCTCCTTCTTAATTGGATTTGTATGAAAAATTATCTAATCTTTGAATCAGCTTGATGATTCGTTAACAGTTCATTGTTCATTGGGAAGGTATGTCACAATTGCCGAATACTAATCCCATGAACCATGTTTGCGCAGCATGCGCGTAGTGCGTACCATGAACAATGAACCATTAACAACTAGCTAATCAGAGTAGTTCTTCCTTGAGAACCATACCCAACTTCAGCTAGATGATAATTGGGGTCATGTAATTCAGAAATAATGTATTGGGCTGAGAGTTCAGAATTTACCTCTGGACTGAGGTCAATTGCCCTACAAAACACGGATTTAAATTCATGATTGAGGGTTTTTGTCAATCCGAATAGTCCAGCGCTGATCGGACTATAATTAACTTTGCCGGTAAAACCGAATTCTCCATCAAGGCGAGTAACACTTACAAAGCAACTGTGTCCTTGAGATGCAGCCTGATTAAGAGATTGCTTAAGGTGTTTAGCTAGGAAAAAGACCTGCTTGAGAATATCTTTTTCTGCTTCCAGAAAACGGATTCCTTCGCTTTTAGTTCCCTGAAAACAAGGATGGAGATGCACAACAGCAGCAATGGGGCCGTAGTTCTCTGTAATTGTCGCTAACTGTTGTTGCAAATGAGCCTCGCTTAGCTCTTTGAGTTCTACTCGCTTGACACCTTCAGGTAAAGGTGACTGTTGGGCAATTATAGATTGGGGATAACTTAGTACCACTAGTTTCCAACCACGCTCCGTCAGAGACTCAACTAAAGTAGATGTAGTCTGGGAACCATCATCACTCAGTAGGCAAATGTGGTTTTCAGGTAAAGTGAAATCCAACATATCGGGTTTAGGTAAGAACTTCAGTCTGACAGGAGCGCGTGGAATGTTATGTTCTATTGAGAGCTGTTGAGACTCAGGCTGGCTGCAGTTCTTTTTTTTTTAAACCCCCTTGTGCGAGTTCTTTGATAAAATCAATGACTTGAGCCAGAGTGCGCATTTCTATTTCTGCGAGCTCTTCAAGATCCGGCTTGGGCAAACCAGGGAATTTATCTTGTATTGCCCCTAGGATTTCCACCCGCTTAATTGAATCTATCCCCAAATCAGCTTCCATATCCATATCTAGTTCCAGCATCTCAGGGGGATAACCAGTTTTGTCAGCAACCACCTCTAACAAAGTATCTTTGAGGTTATCAATGTCAATGTCGATGGCGACTGCGGGAGTCTCCGTTACCGTTTTCACAGGCTCTGTTTTTACAGGTTCTACTGTTGCAGGGACAGTAACTTCGGCGACGGTTTTGGAGCCATTGCCATTGTGATGACCATTACCATTGCTATGACCATTGCCATTACTGAAAGCTTTCTCAGGGCTGGGAGCTAAAGTTTCCATAACCATAGCTCGTGTCGCTGGTACGGGGCTTTCTGAAACTGGTTGGGAGCCATTGCCGTTACTAAATACTTTCTCAGGGCTGGGGGCTACTTTATCCATAACCAGAGGTAGTGGTGTTGAGGGCACCGAAATTGCTGGCTCTGCTGGTGAGCTATGACCATTGCTGGTAACTTGCTCAGGATTCATTACTAGCTCAGAGATAGGTGCACTTAGAGCAGTAGAACTGGAATTATCCTCAATTGCGGCAACCTTGGCTACAGACTCGGTTGGTTGTAAGTGGTACTCAATCGCAGCACCGCCCATCAGCATCTGACACTGTTGCTGCGTCAGTCGGAATAGATTTTTGGCGTATTCAACTTGATGGTTGAGGGTTTGCTCATGAACACGCAAAGTACCAGCTTGATGCTCCTGAAACTTAATCATGCTGCGCTCTAGACTAGCGAGTACAGCTAACTGTGTCTCCACCGGTTGATTAGCACTATTGCCGTTAACAAATAAGCTAGCCTGCTGCTGCATGAGGTGAAAGAAGATGCGGGCATATTCCATCTGATGATTCAGATACTGCCCGTGAACCTGTATAGTTTCACCTTGATGTTGATTAATCTGAGCAATGCTATACTCAAAGCTTTCTAAAACACGTTGGTAGTTAACAGATGGTGTTGACATTGGCTGAGTCCGAATTGGTTTAGGAGTGTTGGCAGAAGTATTAGTTGTAGCTAAGGGCGAGCTCGATTGAACCACAGAAATTTCCTCAGACTGGGGTTGGCTCGATGGCTGGTGATGACCTTTTTGGAAGGCTTTTTCAAGAACCTCTCTAGTATCTGCTACAGTTGCCTCAGTTTGAGGGCTAGCAACTTTCACCTGATACCCGTCATACAAGGCTTTCTCAAAGGCCTTTTTAGTTTTGTCGCTGACATAGTTAGTACCTCTTAAGCGGACATTCAACAACTTGTGTTTCGGATCCATTTCAGCTTCAGGTACTGGCTGCAACTGTTGATAGGGGTCAAGTGTTTGCAAAGGCAAACCGGCCACTCGCAACTGCATCACAGCTTCCCGCAATTGGCGATCGCTATTTTTCTGGCGATTGGCATTTAAGGCAATTGCTAGATGGGGTTTATCGCTGAGAATATCCTTCACCAGGTTGGTTAGAACATTCTTGGGTCCGAATTCAATGAAGCAATAACCGCCTTGGGCATAGATATTTTCGATCTCTTGCTTGAAGAATACCGGGTTACTCAGATGCTTCTGTAGGTTTTCTTGGATAGCTTGAAGTTCAGTTGGATAATGCTTCCCTGTCACATTGGTGTAAACCGGGATTTTCGGGCTTTTAGCAGTTACTGAGAGTACTGCTTTGGCAAAGGGTTCTTGGCTGTGGGCAACCAGGGAGGTGTGAAAAGCAGCTGAAACCGGTAACGGTACGGTATGATATCCCTGCTCTTTTAAAGTTGACTGCAACCGTTCTATTTCCGATTTGACCCCTGCTAAGACAAGCTGCTTATTAGAGTTCCAATTAGCAATGGTGACTTGGGGGAAATTCTTAACCACGGCTTCAATCTTACTGACATCCCCTTTCACCGCCAGCATGGTTCCAGCATCAACTTTGGGGTCATCCGGCGTGGCCATGGCTTGACCTCTGGCTTTGACTAGGAACAAGTAATCCTCGTCACTCAAAACTTCTGCTGCCCAAAGAGCTGTCAGTTCTCCGAAGCTATGGCCGGCGACGAAATCGGGTTTAAATCCTGCCTGCTGTAGGAGCTTGTACATGCCTGCACTCAAACAGCCAATAGCTGGTTGTGCATATTCTGTACGCTGCAATAGAGCGAGCTGGGCAGCTTCTTGAGCTGGTTCAAACACAGGGTTAGGGAAAACCACTTCTGATATGGGCTTGAGGTTATCTTGCAGCAGCAGATTATCCATATAGCTGTAGGCTTGCCGCAGATAAGGGAAGTTAATTGCCAGTTCCCGGCCCATATTTAGGTATTGGGAACCTTGACCAGAAAATAGAGCAACGACTTTACCCTGAACCTCTAAGCCAACTTTGCGGAAGAACACCCCTTGAGGATGTTCCCATGCTTCCAACTGGGGTTTATTTTGGAGCCAGTCAATGCTAATTTGCAGTTTTTTACATGCCTCACTCAGAGAATCGGCAACAAACCCGACTCTAGAACTAGTGAGATGAATTTCTATAGATTTACACTGATCAATCAGTTCTTGATAGTGCTTATCCCCAGCCTCAGATTGCAGTTTACCCAGAAGTTCTTGGCACTGGCTCAACAACTGTTCAGGTGTTGATGCCTGTAGTAGCACTGGCTGGGGGGTTTTGTTTAAACGATAGACCTGATCCTGTTCATCTTGATATTCTTCCAGAACGATGTGATAGTTAGTGCCACCAAAACCGAAAGAACTGACTCCTGCTCGTCTCGGTGGTGCCCCTTCGGCACGAATCCAGGGTCTAGTTGTGGTATTCAAGTAGAATGGTGAGTCTTCAATACCCAGTTTCGGATTGGGCTTATTAATGTTGATTGTAGGTGGTAAGGTTTTGTGGTGCAGAGCCAAAGCAACTTTGATTAAGCTCGCTGCACCAGCTGCAGCTTTGGTATGTCCAATCTGCGATTTTACACTGCCGAGGGCAATATATTGTTTTTTCGGGTTGTTTTCGCCAAAAACTTGTTTTATAGCTTTGAATTCAGCTGGATCTCCAGCCATGGTACCTGTACCGTGGGCCTCAACTAGACCAACAGTTGCAGGAGAAAAGCCTGCCTCCTGATAAGCGCGATTTAAGGCTTTGACTTGCCCTTCTGGACGAGGGGCGTAGATGCTCTTATATTTGCCATCACTGGAAGTGCCAACTCCCTTGATGACTGCATAGATTTTATCCCCATCTCGCTCGGCATCAGCCAGACGCTTGAGAAGCATCATGCCAATGCCCTCACCCATCATCATCCCATCGCCTTCAGCATCAAATGGTCTAGTCTGTTGTTTGAAGGAAAGAGCGGGGGTTTTGCTAAAACAGGTGTAAGCGAAGATCGAGTTATCAATATCAACACCCCCGGTTAGTACCATGTTGCACTGACCTGTGAGCAACTCAGTGACTGCCATTCTCAGGGCTGCTAGAGAGCTGGCACAGGCTGCATCAAGTGTGCAATTGGTTCCCCCAAAATCCAGTCGATTAGCAATTCTGCCAGCAACGATATTGGAAAGCATGCCAGGGAAAGCATTCTCATTCCACTGCACATAAGATGATGAGATTTTCTCGATAATCTTTTGTGTGTCTTCGTCGGAGAGTCCGCTGTTTTTGAGGGCTCTTTCCCAAATCGGAAATTGCAGTCTAGCTGAAAAGGGAGTGGCAATTTGCCTTCCCACAGCAGCGCCTAAAATGACACCAGTATGATCTCGATTAAAGTCCCGAGTTTGACCGTAACCGGCATCTTCCATTGCCCGTTTGGCAATGACTAGTGATAGCAACTGTGAAACATCAGTTACTTCCAGGAGATTGGGAGGTAACCCAAATTCCATGGGGTTAAAGTCAATTTCTGGGATGAATCCGCCCCTTTTGCAGTAGGTCTTGTCAGGTTTTCTGGGGTCGGGGTCATAGTAATCATCGACATCCCAGTAAGAAGGGGGGACATCGGTAATACAATCCACTTCATCAATGATGTTCTGCCAGTATTCCTGCAAATTTCCCGCTTGAGGAAAGACAGATGCCATGCCGATAATGGCAATTGGAGTTTGTTGCAGTTGACTAGGTTGGCGATTTTGCTTGAAGTGGTTGATATCCACCAAGTTTTTAGGTTTTTCAGACATCATTTTCTTTGCTTGTATAAGCTCTATAAGAGCCTTTTCAAAGTTGTCTACGTTGTCTTTGAGTTGTGCTAGACCAGCATCAATCCCTGAAGCAATCATCGGTTAACCTCCACCATCTTCCAGTAATGAACTTTAATCAGCTTAGTGAATGACAAGAGTTGCAAATCTATTAGCCGGTGGGGGATTGTAGATAACCCTAACTTTCTCAATGTCGAGAAACAGTAAATTCAATCACTTTTACTGGACATATTTGAGTAGAAAGCTTAAGAAGTATATTAAGACTTAAATACAAATAGTACTCATGATGGAGTATCTATACTTGTACAAAGCAAGATGCTTGTTTTTGACAAGTTTATGGAGAAATACTAAATGTAAGAAAATCTGTAACTATCTGCTTTTAAATTAGAAATCGGTTTTCCTCAAACCTTTTCTTAGTAAGCTGTTGATGGATTGCAGTCGATTAAGATAAACCTTCAACGCCAAGGACTAAAAATGGTCTTGATACAGGGAAAACAGACAACAACTAATACTTGCAACTAAGCCATTAAAAGCCGCAAAAAATAAAATAAACTCCCCCAAAAGTAAAAGTCATAATTATACTTAAGACTCTTTTGGGGCATCCCTCACCGTTGTACGTCGGTACGCCAATAGTGACCCAACTTTATTTGTATTTGCCTAGCATTGTCATCCTTTGCAATTTATACATCGGAGCAATGCAATGCTTGCAAGATAAAATCTAGACCTCAAAAGTGAAAATTTTGGGGAAGAGATTGGCAAAAAAATGGGAAGTATTTAGAAGCAGTGTTTTATTAAGAGATACTTCAACTGCTCACGTCAGCAGAAAAGAAAATTGCCCTCTGAAGGGGTACTGTAGATGAGGGATAAAATACCATAATAATCCAATAAAAGTATGCTCAAATCTAAAGTTTTATGGAAAATAAAATTAACATATATTCAAAGTTTATTTATAAATAAAATCTTAAGATTATTCTGAACTCTGATCACCTCTTTACTTTGCAAATTTACTCCTTCAGTTGAGCATTGCTGGAAGCACAGGAAACCTTAATGTTTACTTTATAAATAATCTCTTGTAACAATTAATATTATCTAGTAGTGAAGAATGTCACGAAGCAGAACATAAAAACAAGGAATAATAAACAAAGTCAACAGCGTTGCCAAAGACAAACCAGAAAACACCACAACTCCTAGTGGTTGCAAAAACTCCGAACCTTCCCCAATTCCCAACGATAAGGGAAACAATCCTAAAACTGTAGTAATTGTAGTCATTAAAATTGGTCGCAAGCGTCTAGGAGCAGCCTTCAAAATCGCTGTAGTGTGGTCAACTTTTTCCTGTTGATAAATCTGGTTTGCCAACTCCACCATAATAATCGCATTATTAACCACAATCCCTACCAATAGCACTGCACCTACAAGTACTGTTGCCCCAATCGCTGTTTGAGTAAGATAAAGTCCTAAAATTCCACCAGCCAGAGCTAATGGTACCGTCAGCATAATTACTAAAGGGTCAATCAGTGAGTTATACTGTAATGCCATCACTACAAATACTAAAAACGTCGCTAATCCTCCCAGAACCTTCAAGGAAGTTTGTAATTGCCGATTCGTCTCGGCAGTGGAACTCGGCAGGATACTAACACCAGTAGGTAACTCTAAATCAGCTAGTACACTATCAGTCTCAGCGATTGCCTGGGAGAGAGTAGCCCCTTCAGCCAGAGAGCCAGCAATTAGAAACACCTGCCGCTGATTAATTCGTTGAATTTCACCAGAAGCAGTACCCTTAACGCTAGTAGCAACATCTCCCAAACGGAGCATACGATTGTTATTTACTAATAAAGGCAATTGCTCTAACTGCGAGGCACGCTGCACGGCTTCTTGATTAAGTTGTACTCGCACATCAACTAAGCGCTCTCCCCGTTGTAATTGTGTCGGTACTGAACCAACAATAGCCGTCTCAATCGTGTCTCCAATTTCCTGAGCAGTTAAACCAAATTGCGCTAAGCGTTCCCAATCTGGTAATATTTGTATTTCGGGTTGCGGTTGATCAGCATCAGGGCGGAAGCGAGCTAAAGTGACCCTTTCATCTAGGGCTTGAAGTACTTGCCGCCCTGCTTGCTCCAGCTTTTGAGTATCACTTCCCGAAAGGGCAGATATTGATATCGCCCTTTCG
>JAAHGS010000383.1 GCA_010692645.1 Symploca sp. SIO2E9 | reverse complement strand
TCGTTTCAGGGCCCTCCTGACCAGAATGCTGAACCAGATTTCCACCTGGTTTAGCCAAGAGCAGTGTTTTGGGGTGTAGACGAAACAAATGCTGTGTGATTGGTCTTCGAGAAAGGCTCGCCGGGTAGCCATGGTTTTCAGAATGCCATAGCGGCCCTTGACCCCGAGGTCCTCGTCGATTCCGCAGCGTTCAGCGACAAGGTACACAAGACCTTCCGACATATGTGTATTGAGCTGGTCCAAGACAAAGATCCAGTTCTCATTGGGGTCAGTTGCAAGGGTCCGCTCAATATGAGAGACGAAATCCTCTTCGTTGCGCGTCGCTCGGATCGTGGATGCGACAACCTTTCCCGTGGCGACGTGAAAGCTAGCGGTAAGGCTCTGAACCCCGTGCCGGATATATTCGAATTCTCGTCGTTCGGTTAGGTCGGGACGTGTCGGTTTGGTTGGATGAAGCCGCTCCAGCGCTTGGATGCCGGTCTTTTCATCGACCGAGACCACATGGGTACCAATGTCGTAAAGCGGTTGGGCCTCGTGGTAGACCCCGCACACGGCTTGCACGTCGGACTGATACTGATCCGGATCGTCAAGTTTGTCCTGGGAGGTCAGCCAATAGCGGCTCTTATGCGGCCGGATGCCCCCCTTTTAGGAACCGGTCGAGGTGTCGAGGCGAAATGTCTTCGACGATCTTGCGCTTTACCACTTCGAGCGCCAGTTCGGTCGGGGTCCAATGGGTCACGGGCCGACCGCAATCCTCGGGAGACTCGCAGGCTACGGACAAGATCTGCGCCAATTGTTCAGCGGAGAATTTTGACGGTGTCCCCGGGCGTTTTTCATCGGCCAAAGCATCCAGAATCAATTTGGTCAGGTCCTTGGCACTGGCGCCCGCCTCCTCGGCCTCGTTCAGCCCTGGGTAGGCTGCCGCCCATCGCTGTCGCCAACGTCGCACCCGCTGATAGTCTACAGACAGCCGTCGCGCCTGCTCCCGATTGTTCACTCCCTCAGCCGACATCAACACAATTTCACATCGCTCCACA
>JAAHGS010000382.1 GCA_010692645.1 Symploca sp. SIO2E9 | reverse complement strand
TTTTACTCACCTATAAGGTTATTAAATTGTCATCTGATGAGGATTAAAGTGCGAACTCTACCTTATCGGTTACTCATCAGAAGCTCTCAGTCCCCCTCAATTGAGGTTTATGAGAAACGAATCGCACGCCCTTTAATGTTTAAGTCTTCTACTGCTATCAGGTCATAGGATTTAACTAATTTGTGAGCAACATTGTAGTGAAAATCTTTACGCTGTCTACCCAGACGTTGGTGAATTCTGGAAATAAAGTTCTGCTGTTTTTTGTGCCGATTACTTCCCTTTTGCTTTCTCTCTAATCGACGCTGTTGGCGCGCTAAATGATTTTGAGTTTTTCGGTAAAACTGTTGAATCGCTACAGTTTCACCCTCCGATGTGGTTAAAAACTCCTTCAGTCCGACATCTACCCCTACACTAGTCTTGACTTTATCCAAAGGCTTAGCTACGGGGACAGACCCATCTTCAACAGCAATGCAGCAATACCAGCCATCGGCTTTGTGAACAACGGTGCAAGTTTTGAACTTGAAACCATCGGGTAATGGGCGATGCATGACCACTGGCATTTCCCCAATCTTGGAAAGCTTTAACACCCCATTGTTAATGTGAGCGCCAGCTTTTGGGCAGTTAACCCTTGGGTAAACAAATGAGCGTAATTGACCCGGTTTTTTAAACCGAGGTCTGCCACCTCGCCGCCCTGATTTATCGGGAATCAACCAACGCTCCCAGGCTTTTTTGAGTCGCTGCAAATTAACCTGTTGCGCCTCCGCCCAAATGCCTTTGTACTCTGGAAAAAGTAATTTTGTCTCTTTAAGTGCAGACTGTTGAGTGTAGTAGTTAACTTTAAGTGGTATTTCACCAATTGGTTCAGAAACAATACTACAACGGTCGATTTGACAGCGAGTTCTTTTTAGCCAATCTATTAAACTCAGCGAGTCCTTCACAAGACCCGCTGGTCTTCAAAACCGGACGTGAGACTTTCGCCTCATCCGGCTCCTCAATGATTTGGTGCTTGTCACGCATACCTCATTACCAGCATGTCATCAAT
>JAAHGS010000381.1 GCA_010692645.1 Symploca sp. SIO2E9 | reverse complement strand
TATGTCGGAGTTGATGGGGTGATGACTCCCCTCAATCAGCAGCAGGGATATAAAGAAGCGAAAGTGGGAGTGATTTTCATTGAAAAACACCATCAAAAAAGCCAGGGAAAACGAGGGGTGATACGTCAAAGAGAATATCTGGCGACCTTAAAATCCCGTGGAGAATTTAGAAACAGAGTAACTCAACTGTATCATCAACTAATCGGGCAGCAAAATCCACAAGCAATAGTAATTGGAGATGGGGCGCATTGGATTTGGGAGATGGCACAAGAGCAATTTCCTGGTGCGGTGGAGATTCTTGACTTTTATCACCTGTCAGAATATGTCTGGGCAGTAGCTAAAGAAGCTTACCCAAAACAGGAATCTGTTCAGAAGGATTGGGTTAAACAACAACAGAAATTACTGAAGAAATCCGAGTGGAAGCAAGTTCTCAAAATTTGCTCTCAATTTCGCTCAAAAAGAAAGGATTTACAGTCGGCGATTACTAGTTTAGAGCGTTATTTAATCAATAATCAAAGCCGTATTGACTATCAACAGTATTTAAGCTTGGGTTTAATGATTGGTTCGGGAGTAGTAGAAAGCTCTAATCGTCGTGTGGTTACTCAGAGACTAAAACAAGCTGGGATGCACTGGTCTCAAGCTGGTGCCGAAGGAGTTATGGCACTCCGGGCTGCCTATTTAAGCAGTTCCAATCGTTGGTCAACCATCTGGTCAAATAGGTCACAATTGGGAGTAAGTTAGCGTAATATATACGATAACCAATTCCTATTTCTCCAGCTATGCCTAGGTCTCATCAACAACAGCTACAGCAGGATTTAGCCACTCGACTCGAAGAACTAAAATCGATTTTAACGGAAATTGACACTGAAATTGAGCAGCTGGACCAGCAGGGTGAATTAGCTCCGCCAGGTACTTGGATTGTGCGTTATCGTGCCAGGGGAAGAGGTGGAACTTATTGGTATTACAAGTGGCAATCTCGTGAAGCTATTTTTGTGACTAAATCTGGCAAAAAATCTCGCCATAAATACATTGGCAAAGCGGGTAGTCCTGCTTTTCTACTGGCTGTAGAAATGATGA
>JAAHGS010000380.1 GCA_010692645.1 Symploca sp. SIO2E9 | reverse complement strand
CGGTTCGTCTACAATCACGGTCTTTCTTTAATGCAGCAATTAGACCACAAAGAGTACAAAGGCGGCTCTGGTAAAAAGATTAACGAAATCAAAAAGATTTTCACTGGTTTTACCAAAAAACAGCCAGGACTTGAGTGGACTAACAAGCTGTCATCTAGAGTGTACCAAAACTCTTTTGCTAGCTTAAAGAACGCTTTCACTCGCTGGCACAAAGGATTAGGAAAATACCCTCAGTTTAAGCGCAAGAAAGATAAGCGTTCATTTACGGTTGATTCAAGTAACGGCAAGGTGTTGCTTGAGGCGGGGAAAAAGATAAAAATCCCCACCTTGGGGACTTTCAGGCTTAAGGAATCGTTACCTTGTCCCTACGTGACACAGACCTTTACGATCAGCCAAACAGCCGAAAAATGGTTTGTATCTTTCTCGGTAGATGCTCAGAGGTTGCCCCCTCTAATCCATGAAGCAGCGGCACCAGTAGGAGTGGATTTAGGCGTTAAGTGCTTTGCTACTTTGTCTGACGGTTCTAAATACATTGCCCCACAGCCCTATAGAAAAGCGAAAACCAAGCTGGGCAAACAACAGTGGCGTAACAGGAATAAAGTACTCGGAAACCGGAAGCAAGGAATCAAAGCATCTAATAATGCTAAGAAACACTATGCTAAGTTAGCTAAAACCCATTCTCATATTGCTAACATCCGCAAGGATTTCTTGCACAAGACCACAACGGAGTTAGCCAAAAAATACGCGGTATTACACATAGAAGACTTAAATACTTCAGGCATGATCGCCAACCACAAGTTAGCATCAGCAATTAGTGATTTGGGTTTTTATGAGTTCCGTCAGCAGTTGGGTTATAAGCAAAAGCACTATGGCAATCGGGTAATGCTGGTGGATAGATGGTATCCATCATCAAAAACCTGTCATAAGTGTGCCAACGTCCAGCCCATGCCACTTAATGAGCGTACTTACGAGTGTTGCAACTGTGGTCATGTTGTTGATAGGGACTTAAATGCCGCGCTTAACTTAGCAAGTGTCCCAATTAGCAAGTTAAAGCCATTAGAACCCTAGGCTATAGGGGGTTTGCCTGTGGACAAG
>JAAHGS010000038.1 GCA_010692645.1 Symploca sp. SIO2E9 | reverse complement strand
GTTGACCCCAGATTCGGTAGTACCGCTTGTGGAGGGCAATCGCGTGATTGTAGATCACTCCAGCAGCATTGAGCGACCGTTTGAGATATCGATTGCGCTTGTGAGCGTATAGCTTGAACTTCAAAGCCTTCATGCTGTTTATGATAGTATGTCTACAATCGAAGATCAACCAAACAGCTAACGCGGCTTAAAAGCCTTAGCGCTACATCCCACGCTTGAAAGACGTGGGATGCAGCTTACTTCTCTGTAAGTTTAGTACAGTCTGCTGCAATTTAGATTCTGCCTGCTCTGCCCGTTGTTCAGCTTGCTCTGCTATTTCCTCAGGAGTTGTCAACAATTCTCCATCTAAAGTTGCCCATCTTAACCAGATAGTATCAATACCTTTGTAATTACCATGCCAGCGCACTAATGCTAGTCCTAGTAACTGACTCACCAGTTGATTTTGGGAATTGGGAGTCAAAGACTGGTATACCCCTTTTTGGAGAAAGAAGCCAGCCCAATCATCAGGATTAAAAGGGTCAAACCAAAAATACTCTGGCACACGCAGCTGGTTTTGATAAATCAGCTTTTTCTGATTTTTATCTAATTGAGCTGTGCTTTCAGATAGCAACTCAATCACAACATCTGGTCCTTTTCCTTCTTCCCAGACAACCCATGAAAGACGCTCCCCTTTAGGCACTCCCAACACTGCAAAGAAGTCTGGGCCTCGAAAGTCCTGATTTTTGATCTGTGCCAAGCTAAAGTAGACAAACATATTACCCCCCACGTAACCATCTGAACGTTGGGCTAACCAAGGCGAGAGGGTATCGATGAGCATTTCCATTTGGACTTTGTGTCGTTGGGTTTCCATGGGAATGCCATCATCATAAGGAAGCTCTGCCTGGGTAGGGGGCAGTACCACGCTAGATTCAGATAAATTGAGTTCTGACATAGTTGTGCTAGCTGGCTTGCCAATTGTTTGATAGTTCTATAGTAGCGGGTGTTTGGTGCTGCAAAAATTACTTCTATACAAAATTATTAATAAGCGAGTTTATAATGAGTATTGACTGTTGACAAAATACTTAGTTCGCGCAGGCTTAGAGGTAGCATCTTCTGAAATTGAAATCTGGGTTGTATCTCAAATCGGTTCTATATACAAAGGTTAATTTAATACTGTTTGGACTAGCTATGCTAGGCTCTTTACCATTCTTTGATTGTCACCTCAAAAAAAAAGTAAACTAAAACACAATTCCCCATAACATCATCATTCCAGCCACAATAGCAGCAAACATTACTAAGGCTAAAGATTTATCTTTTGTCGATTTATCACCCACTTGCCTAAAACTAAGTGCAGAGGATTTAGGAGCATTAGGAGTAACTCGATTTCCAATTACTTTCCAAGTATCTGAGTTGACAAGCTTCGACAATCCACGCCAAACTTGGGCTTTAATTAGAGCTTCCTCAGCTTTAATTTCAGTAACTACTACCAATGAACCTTCTCTTTTTGGTAGAGAGTATTGCTCAAGTAAACTGGCTAGCTCCTGTTTGCGCTCATCCAGATTTTTACTGATTTTATAATTTAATTCCTGATCATTATTAAGCTGACTACTTGTAGGCAAATCTTTGCCTTTCATCGTCAACAGTTTAATTTCTTCAAATAAAACTTGAAATCCCTGCTCACTGCTAAACTGTACTGCCACATTAATATCTTCTCTGAGCGAGTCCCAGTTCCGCAAGGCACGAACAGCAATCATCCTTAAGATCCGTTGCTCTTGCTCCGAGTCTTCACTCACCCAGACTACAGAATTACGGATTTTGCGATCGCGAAAATCTCTGCGTTTACTTGCCTCTAAACCAGTAACCAGCAGCATCAACTTACCATTATACCGCCCTAGAACCAAAGAAGGCGATTCACTCTGAATTAAATCACTCACCTGGCTAGTTGCCAGCATAGATGGTTTCTCTGGCAACCAACAATAGCCATCCTCTTGAGAAAAACCGCGACTCTGGACGTAAATTTCCATCTGTTAATTATTCATTGTTGATTGTTCATTGTTGATTGTTCATGGGGAAAGTATTCCACAATTGCCGCATACTAACCCAATGAGCCATTAACCATGAGCCATTAACCATAATCCATCATCTAAACTTCAAAATCCGTATAAATTCTAGGATATATTAAGCCAGGTTTCCCCCTGCAACACTTCAAAACCATCAGTAGTTTTGCACCCTTTGGCAAACTCTTCCACTGCTGCCTTGAGTTCTTTATCTAAATCCAACCACTTACGGAGGAAATTAAAGAATCTCCACTGGCGTTGATCAAGATGTAATCTCAGCAAAAACCGTAAAAGATACCTGAGTGGCTGTTCACTGTCGGAGGGATTGTATTGAGCATCGTGACTAGTTTTCCGAAAGATAAATAGTGGCTTGCCTTCATCTTCTTCAATTCTAGAGAAAAGCACACTCCCAACAGTCTGAACAGGTGTGACAACTACGACAACTTTAGGTAGCAGAATTTGAGATCTAAACAGCTCTAGTAACTTAGCATATCCCTCCTCAATGCACTTTAAGAGCTTAGAGGTAGATGCTTCCGTTTGCAAGTACTTCTCACACCTAACAGGAGCCAAAATCACTAGTCGCGGTGATTCCAATTCTCTATAAACTCGTTGAAAGAGGTTAGTTATTTGCTGAGGTCTATTAATTTGGGCATGCCAGTGACCTTTTTTCTCCATCAGTGCTGGGGTATCAATTGCGATTAGTACTGCCGCTGATTCTGTTACAAAATTATCGATGCGTTCCTTATCTTCACGGGAGCTTTTGGACTCATGCCATTCCCCTGGGTAATCTTGGAAGTGCAGTCGCAGAGATGGCATGGCACCTTTTTTACCCAAATCAAATACAAAAGAACGATAATTTTCTGTACTTGCCATCCATCCCTTAGTTTCAAAACTGTCAGGAAGATTTTGTAATTGTGCTAAACGCTCTTGAAGTAATGCGGAACTCTCCAAGTCAGGAGTAAGTTGGAGATTAGTGCGACCAATGTTGCTCTCAAACTGCTCATACATAGCAGTTAAAAGACTAGTTTTGCCAACGCCACTAGGTCCAAGCATGGTAATTTTAAGTTCGTTCATTGAAATTCCTTTGCTGCCTTATTCCAAGAAGCGCATCGAGTCCAATTGGTTAGCATTTACTGCCTGTTCTACTGAGTTTAACCACTCCCGCAGCAACCGCTTACGAGCTCCTAGCTGCTCAAATTCAGCTGACCAAACCTCTGAACGTACCTCCTCTAAAAAGATGCGCCATTCTAGTTTTACACCTTGAGCACGGAGTACGCGATCAATGAACTCTTCAACAATTGCAAATGCAGCTTGAGATGGTTCATAAAGCAAATCTTCTAAGGCACTCTCGCAGCCATAAACTGCTTCGGCATGGAGTGTCTTAAGATTATCCAATACTTCCTGGGCATTAGGAGATTTAGAGAGGACAAGAGTAGTTTCATCAGGCGTAAGACCATCAAGATGTTGGCGAATGCGGTGTTGAATCAGCCCTCGATAGGAAAGGTCAAATTCCCATAGGATTTTGAACCCTAACTTCAGTCTAGTCAGGTTTTCCGGCAGTTGCTGAGCAATGGCTTTAATAAACTCGGCTCCGCGTACATTAGTTAGCTTTCCCATATAACCTTGTGCCACTAATACCTCTGTAACTTGGGATTTTACCCGCTCAATTGACAGCTTTAAACCGTCATCTAGAGACAAAAAGTGCTGGGAAAGGTGGGCGCGGATTTCGTTTAAATATTGATAGTAGGCATTAGGATAACCGCCAACGCGATCGCGCCTAGTTTCAATTTGCTCAACTGAGGGCATGTTAGGATCAAGGCGGCAAGCTTCTAAAGCTGCATCCACTTGCTGTTTGAAGTCAAGATCTCTGGTATCGCGCTGCTGTCTGAGTCTCCTCAGCAAGCTTTCTAAACCATTGGAGAGTTGATCCCATAGTTGCTCGAATAGCTGAGCAAACAAAGGAAACCAGTTATCCCCTGGTGTTACTATACCCAAAGCTTGACGAGCCTTATCTAACTCGGCATTGACTGAACTACTAAGCCTCAACAGACGTTCCTGACAGGCCCAAGCATACTGTTGATCTAGAGTTGTAATCTTAGCTGCCAGGTAGTCGAGAACTATATCAAGCACCCTATTTGCTTGTTCAGAGTCGGCGCAGTTAGCTGTGATGCAATCAACTGTGCTGATGTGCTTGGCGGTAATAGTCTGCTCTAGGTCTTGACAATTATTAGTATTGTCGCCATTTTTAGAATCAGCACCAGTGCGGTTGAGTATCATGAAAGACCACTGGTCAATGGGCAAATCCACTAAAGCCGCACGCGCTGTGTCGTACAGCCTTACATCGACATCAGCCCAGTAATCTCCAGATGACTTTGGCATCCGGATAAACAGCACAACATCAACCTCTTGCCCCAGAGTTTTTACTAATCGCTCCTCGTCGCCCAAACCAGTATCACCCAAACCAGGCATATCAACTAAGGCAATTTGCCCAATATCAGAGTTGGGAAATTTACAGATAATCTTGACTTCTTGCACAGCCAGGTAATTGAAAAAGACACGTTCACCATCAGGGGTGTCTTGAGCCACATATTCCCGAATTTGCTCCCTCGCAATGCGGCGGGGTGAGGGTTCCCTGAGCAGGGATTGATATTGCTCCAGATGGGCGTGATACTTACCCAGATGCTCGTACATAGCTCCAGGCTCAGCATAACCAGGGAGTTCACTGGGTAAGGGAGGTAGAGGTATGGTGGCAAATTCTGCCAAAGTCATTGGTAGTGCCCCTAATCGTAGTTTCTGGTAATAGGGAGCAATTACTTCTTCCAAAAAAGACCTCTCTGAGTGGAACCAAACCTCGCCGTAGGTTTCGACAGATTGATTATGGTGAATTGTACTACGGACACCAGTGCAATGCTGCCTGTCACCGTCGGGGATTTCCGCTGCTGTGAGCCCAGTTAAACTCTGCAATAGGCGACTTTTTCCCTGCCTTGCCCTACCGACGACTCCAATATTAAGAGTGTCGCGGCCTAAGCGCACCCTCAGTTTGCCTAGCACCTCCAACTCAGCAATAATACTGAGACTAATGGTCGAAAAGTCTATTTCCTGCAAGCGCCCACAGGCATTTTTGTCATCTAGGCGCACTAGCAGTTGGTTACGATGTTCCTCAAGCTGGCGCAAGGCTCTAGAAAGAGACGATAGTAGCGCCTCAACACCTGCAATTTTTTCAGCTAGAGGCTGTCGTTTTTCAATAATACTGGCAATGCGTGCAGTTCTGTTAGTGTTCGTGACACCCTCCCACAGTCAATCGAGGTGCAATCCACGCAGAGGTTTCCTCCGCACCTCCTAAGATTATACCGGGGGTATTGTAGCTCCTGAAAATAAGGTGTCTTAAGTTGGGAGAGGTTCAAATCATCTCCCCATCTCCCCATCTCCCCCTCTCCCCATTAAGGGTTAGCTCTGGAGGATTTAACTTTGGGATTTTGCTCTTAGCAGTGGGAACACTAAGATTAGCAGTTCTAGGTGATTGCCAATTGCAGAGTGAAGATAATGAACGTTGATTTAACTGTTGCCATCCCAACTTATAACGGGGAAAAGCGCCTACCGGAAGTGTTAGAGCGACTGCAAACTTGTTGCCAACAGGCAATGCTTGTTGCCAGTCCCTCAGAACAATTTAGCTGGGAGGTAATTGTAGTTGACAACAATAGTACCGACAACACAGCAGCTCTTGTTCAAGCTTATCAAAAGTCATGGTCAAAGCAATATCCTTTAAGGTATTGCTTTGAACCTAAGCAAGGAGCAGCATTTGCGAGACACCATGCCTTCAAAGAAGCTAGAGGCAAGCTAGTTGGTTTTCTAGACGATGACAACTTGCCCGCTCCTGATTGGGTGAGAGCCGCCTATGTTTTTGCTCAGGAACATCCTCATGCTGGTGCCTATGGCAGTCAAATCCACGGTTTGTTTGAAGTTGCGCCCCCAGAAAATTTTGAGCGCATTGCTCCCTTTTTGGCAATCACTGAGCGCGGTTACCAACCCCTGCGCTATAAACCTGAGCGAAAATTACTGCCGCCGTCGGCTGGGTTGGTGGTACGTAAACAGGCTTGGCTAGAAACTGTTCCTAATCAGCAAATTTTGACAGGGCGCACCCATAATCACATCGTTACTGGCGAAGATTTGGAGATGCTTTCCTATATCCAAGCCCGTGGTTGGGAAATCTGGTACAACCCCTCCATGGAAATTGACCACAAAATTCCTCACTGGCGTCTAGAGAGATACTATCTCCTCAACTTACTTCGGGGTATTGGACTCAGCCGCCATGTCACGCGCATGCTTGGCTTTAAAACCTGGCAGAAACCACTAGCCTTCGCGGCTTACCTAATTAATGACCTGCGCAAAATTGCTCTGCACTTGCTAAAGTATCGGCAACAGGTGAGGACTGACTTAGTTGCAGCTTGCGAACTACAGCTATTTTTGAGTAGTCTCAGTAGTCCTTTTTATCTATGGATTAAGGGCTATTATCACTAACAGAAAAACGCAAACTTAATAAAAATTTGCTTTCATACCGAAGTTGCAGATGTTACATTTTTTGACGAACCGCTGCCATACTGCCTGATCTTTGAAGGCGCTTCAGGAGAAGATTGACCGGATGGTCGGAATTCCGCTAACTGCATTATCTTCGCATTATGGTTAGTGATGGTTATTTTGAGTTTCCTTCCTGCCAACCTTCGATTCCTGCCATCAGGATATTGACTAGGGGGTGATCAACAGTGGTGAGTGAGTCCCAGATACGCAGGTAATTTTCCTGATGACAAAAAGACTACCAGCACGAGAAAATAAACGGTACAGTAAAAAGAATAGTTTAAAAACACATGTTTGTTGGTAGCGCACAAGGGGCAAAACTGATGGGGGTATCTGCCAGACGAATATGCCAGTTACTTTCTTCTGGCAGAATTCAAGGAGCCTTTAAGATTGGCAGGTCTTGGATAATTCCTCTCATTGACGGCATGCCAAAGGTAAGTGAAGGAACCAGAGGTCCAAAAGCCCGTTGGCACAGGAAAAGACCTGCTCCTGTAACGATCATTCATGTCAATCAGCAGACTATTCGCCAAAATCAAAAACAGGAAAAACCTGCTCCGGTAATTAGCGTGAAACGAGGGCAAAACAATACTTACGGTCACGAAGTGGAAATCCATGGACCGTGCCGGGTAGTTTATCGGCGTGACAAGCCTAAGCCATGCGGTGCAAGAGTTTGGATTGAGACTCTCTTCGGCGTCGAAGTACTCACACCCAAAATGAGGGAGTAGGGTACACTTCCTCGGAAATACCGATGATTATTTTCCTATAAGCTGTCCGGAAAATCCTCGCTTCTCGGAGAATAGGAGTAGTGGGCTAGCAATTGCTCTGTCCTGGTTATAGTTCTGCTTTAGGCTCGACAGGGTCAGAGTTATTTGTACTTTGGCACTTAAATCTCCCTAATAGTTCCTTCACTTCCATAGAAGGCTTTTTAGTTCAGAGCAAAATGAGTTTGTTGAATACATCATTAAATCTTAAGCAAACTACTAGCAATTGCCTATCTCACGAGGAATTGCAAAAGTTTGATATTGTTAAGAATAAACTAGCTAGACTTGCTCTGCCCAAGAGGCGATCGCTTGGCAGTGCGACTACAGTCCTTCGGGCATCCTTTGGCAGGACAATTGTTGATTCTTTCAGAGCTACTTTGCTAAGGCGCTGCCCCTTGGGGATAATCGTCGTCTGGTGTTGTTAGTGTTGCTACGGCTAGTATAGCTTGCTTGCTCCCAAGTGCTTTAGAAAAAATTGGCACAATCATAAAGTAATCATATAGCTAGGTAGATTAAAGTTGCGCAGAGGCGAACTCCTGCAATATGATGGATAGGGCTGCATGATCACAATAACGAAGATCTATCTATAACAAGCTGTAGTGAGCGCACTTTACTGATTGCCATCAGCATCTGCCAAGTTTATATAAAATTGCGTGAACCAAGTTTGAAACCACAGGGCTGTTGAACTCTACGCCATATTTAATCTGCTGCTGTTGACCAATTGTCTCAGGCTTAGTTCTTTAGAAACTATGGGTGCACTCGTTAACAGAAATCAATCCTGCTGATACTCGAATCCTGAAGCACTCATAGTTAATATCTAACCCTTAACGCTGCAAGCGGGGCTTAGTATCTGAAGTGCCAAGGTTGCTAAGCAGTAGGGATAAGCTATCGCTCTTTTGATGTATTTTGAACTTCATTTGCATAGATGCCAACATAACCGACTCGGACTTAGAGCGGCAACTATACTTCCCAGTGGAAGAGATACTAACCAACTCAATAGTTGTAGAGGAGAAACCTTAAGGCTCGAGTACCTTCTGGGCATATTCGTTGGTTATGCACAGCGCTTAAGTTCTGGCAATGCAATTTTCGATATTATTTCAATTTACTATTGCTTCGAGGAAATTGTTTTATGGCAACTTGGTTTGATCCAGATCCAAAAGCTTACAACCAACAAGCTAATGGACAAGGGCATTCTTCCCTAAATGGTGTACAGCAAAACGGTTTAAACGGTCACAGTAATTCCCAAACCTATACGGAGACTAATATATCGCGACCTGTTGTTAAGGAAATTAATATGCAGCAAATGAGTATGCCTCCCTCTCAACAGAACTCTTCTTTGCGCATTCCATGGTGGCATAAGCTGCGCTTACAGCAAAAAGTCACAGCTCTTGCCGTTGTCTTGAGTACCTTACCAGTGGTGCTAATTGGAGGAGTTGCTTATCAATTGGCTGACGAAGTAATCACCAACAGAGTCACTAATACTAAACTTGCTCGTGTCGTCAGCATGGAAGACAAGGTCAAGCGTTTTCTACTTGAGCGTTATGGGGATATTGAGATTCTATCCCAACTGCCGATGCTGACGGATCCAGCCCTCAGAGCAAGCACTTCTCCCTCAGACAAGGTTGCCCAGCTCGACCAATTTAAAGAAGCTAGCCAAGTCTATGACCTAATTTCTGTAGTTGATCCCCAAGGTAAACTTATTGTCCAAACTACAGGAGAAGAAATACCTAACCAAAGTTCCCGACAGTATTTTAAGGAGGTACGAAAGACAGACAAACCTGTGATTGGAAATGCCATCAAACCTGCTGTTTCTAACACTCCTGACAGGCTTACCCTTCACTTTGCTGCACCTGTTAAGGATAAAAATACGGGCAATACTGTTGCTATTATTCGGGCGCGGGTACCAGTCCAACACATCGGTGAATTACTTGCCCAATTCAGTAGTGATGGGGACCAATTTTATCTGATTGATAGAGATACCGGTAAAATTGTTGTCGCCAATCAAACTGAGAGGGAAAATCAAATAGCTGAGGATATTTATCCTGAAATAGAGAAGCTGCGGGCAGCAGGTAAAACAGATAGTAAGATTATTTTGGATCAGATCGATAAAGAAGAGGATTTGTTTGTTTACGATCCTTTGAGGTCACAAGAAGGCTTGCCAGAACTAAAATGGGAAGCTGCCATTGCCACGCCCATAGCTATTGCCTTTGAGGCTAAGAGTATATTGCTCCAGACTGTCTTGGGTGGTACCATCTTGACAGCAGGATTAGTGAGTCTGCTGGCAGTTTATCTAGCTAACCGCGCTACACGTCCAGTGCTAGTAGCGACTAATGCTGTCAAAAAAATGGGTCAAGGTGACCTCAATCTCCGTTTGCAGGTTACAGGTGAAGACGAACTGGCTATTTTGGGTTCTAATATTAACCTCATGGCAGACCAGTTAGGAAATCTTCTTGAAAAACAGCAAGCCTCTTTGGAACAAGCCCAGTTATTTGCAGACATTGCCACCTCCTCTGCTAAAAAAGAAGACCGGAGCTATATCTTAGACCTAGCAGCTCAAGGGGCGAAGAAACTACTCAAAGCAGACAGGGTAGTGGTTTATGGCTTTGAGTCTGACTTTAGCGGTAGTGTTATTGCCGAGGCAGTTGATCCTGGTTGGTCCCGAGCTTTAGCAGACCAAACCTCGGACCCTTGTATTACTCCAGAACTAATTGGAGAATTCAAAAAAGGGCGGGTTGTTCCCACCAATGACATCCGGGAACATAATTATTCTCTTAAGCACGTACAGTTATTAGACCGACTGCAAGTCAAAGCCAACCTAGTTACGCCCATCGTTTCCGGAGGAGAGCTAATGGGCTTGCTCATTGCCCATCAATGTTCTGGAACTCGGGTGTGGCAACCCTCAGAAGTTAATTTCCTCAAGGATTTGGGCGCTCAGGTCGGAATTTCTTTAACCAGTGCCAAATTCATTAGCCAGAAAGAAGCCGAAGTTTCCCGTGCCCAGCAACTTAATGATATTACTTCTGGTATTAGGGAAGCACTAAATCCTGAGGATATTTACCAGCGTGCCCTTGCTGGTGTTCGAGAAACCCTTAGTACAGACCGAGTTATTGTCTATTTGTTTGATGAGAACTGGCAGGGAACTATTGTTGCTGAATCAGTAGCTTCTGTTTGGCCCAAAACCCTGGGCGCAAAAATTGCTGACCCTTGCTTTGCCGACAACTATGTTGAAAAATATAAACGGGGTCGTGTCCTGGCATGTGAGGACATTGACAAAGCCAACCTGACTGATTGTCACCTGAGTCAGCTCCAACCCTTTAAGGTTAGGGCAAATTTAGTCGGGCCCATCATTGCCTACGGCAGACTACACGGCTTGCTAATAACGCACCAGTGTTCTGCTCCACGACGCTGGCAGGAATCAGAAATCAGTTTCTTCAAGCAGGTGGCACTGCAAATTGGCTCAGCTCTTGACCAAAGCAATTTCCTCGAACAGCAACAACAGGCACGTTTAACTGCTGAAGCCAATTCTGAAAAGGAGCGTCAACAGAAAGAAGAACTCCAGCTCAAGCTGTTGTCACTTCTCGATGATGTCGAAGGTGCAGCCCGAGGAGACCTCACGGTGCGGGCTGAGGTGACTTCTGGTGAGATTGGTACTGTCGCTGACTTTTTCAATTCCATCGTTGAGAGTCTACGGGAAATTGTGACGCAGGTGAAGCAATCGGCGATGCAAGTTAATACTGCTATTGAGGAAGACGAGAGGGCAATTCGCCAACTTTCTGCCGAAGCTCTGCAACAGGTTCAAGAGACTACCCGCACTCTCGAGTCAATTGAACAAATGACCCTTTCAATTCAAGCTGTTGCCGAGAGCGCTACTCAGGCAGCATCTGTGGCTAGTAGTGCTTCTGAGACTGCCGAAATCGGTCAGGAAACGATGGATCTGACAGTGTATAACATCATGGGTCTGCGGACAACAGTGGCTGAGACAGCTAAGAAGGTGAAGCGCCTAGGCGAGTCATCCCAAGAAATTTCCAAGGTGGTAGCGCTCATTCACCAAATTGCTCTCCAAACTAATTTGTTAGCAATTAATGCTGGTATTGAAGCTGCTCGTGCTGGTGAAGAGGGTCAAGGTTTCGCCGTCGTAGCAGAAGAAGTGGGTGAACTTGCCAAAAAGTCAGCCTCAGCCACCAGAGAGATTGAGCAGATTGTTGAGAGTATTCAATTGGAAACTGCTCAAGTACTTGAAGCGATGGAAGATAGTACTACGCAGGTAGTTGAGGGAACGCGTCTCGTGGAGCAGACGAAACATAGTCTTGGTCATATTCTGAACGTGTCTCGTCAGATTGACCAACTTGTGCAATCAATTTCAGAAGCGACAGACTCTCAAACCGAAACTTCTCAACAAGTCAGGAGTTTGATGCAGGAGATTGCTACCGCTTCGGCGCGTACTTCTGATTCTTCTGATCAAGTGGCTATCTCTCTACAACAAACTGTAGAGGTAGCGCAACAGTTGCAGACGTCCGTCGGTGCCTTCAAAGTCGAAGGGGGGTGAGCGAAAAAAGGTGTGGGGAAATAATTAAGCAGACGCTCCAGACGCTCCAGACGCGGAGAATTCAAATCCCACGCAAAATTTCGTTCACCCGTCGAAGGGTAAGATCCTATAGAGTTTCACTTTAAGTTGATAGATTTAGGCAAGCAGGGGGAGCTTGTCGGTTGGGTTAAAGGGTGTCAAAGCCAACCCACTAAGGCTAACTCCTGTTGTCTATAGCCCCTTGACCGAAACGACTTCAAAGAAGTAGCAAAAATTTATTTTTTGCTTTAATACAATGATGAGAGTATATTAGAATCAGTCGTTAACTTAGCAATCTCAAGAATTTTGAGCAGCATATATAGTACTTATGGATTTTAAATTGTGTCTCAGCAGATTACAAAGATTTGATGAAGCTGTTTGAGACTAACATATCAGTTCTACCAATGGGCTGATTGCACTAACCTACAAACCAGGCAATACTAGTAATTAACACGAAAAGATAAGACCAATGTGGGGTTACAAACCCAAGTTAATAGCAAAGGTTCAAGGGTTTACTTAGAAACAATTAATGTCTGGAAGCGCACCTGGATAGTATGTAATATCTCGCCAGATCAACAGAGTGTACTAACAAGCACAGTTCCCTTGTTTCCCTTTCCCTTCAAGCTCAAAACATCGGGGTTGTCGGTTTTATAGGCTTACTGTTTTAAAATTATCCAATTCTACTTTGGGTTGGAGTAGTAGCTTTTGCTTTGCCTGAAACCAAACTGGTAGTCACTGTATGCCGAAATCTTATGGGTGCCTCTTCGTAGATAACTAGCGAATTCTTTTAAATGAAGGCAACCGAGGCATATCAAGCCATGAAATTAACTCAAAGCGACTCTACTCCTTCTTTGGGAAATTTGTTCTGGATATTTTTGAAGATAGGCAGTACTGCCTGGGGAGGCTTTATGCCGATGATTGCAGTTATTCAAAGCTACCTCAGGAAGAAAAACCTACTCCAGGAACAAGATGTTCTCGATGCCATCTTCTTAGCATCTGTACTACCAGGACCAATGGCATTTAATGTTGTAGTTGGTGTCGGCTACCGCCTGCGTGGTATCTCCGGTGCGCTGGTATGCGGCATCGCGGCTCTACTGCCAACATTTGTATTGGTTTTGGGTTTGAGTATTGCCTACTTCCAATTGGGGGAAATTCCAGTAGTAGACAAACTATTCATGGGCTTTACCCCAGCGATGGTCGCAATTATAATTTCAGCGGCTTGGAGTATGGCTAATCAAACAATCAAGGGAGTTACTGAAATCGTTATCAGTGTTATTGCTTGCGCGATTCTGTTAGGTATTGGTGGTTTTTATAGCACTCTTGGGATTATCCTAGCATCTGGCTTGACAGGGTGGTTGTTATTTCGTCATCAAATTAGTACCACCTCAAAATCTTACCGAACTGAGCCTCAAAGTTCAAACAAATTGCTATCAATCTCAACTTTGCCTGCAGTTGGGCTGCTAGCGGTAAAGCCCTCTCTAATACTCAAGCTATTTAGTACCTTTGCCGCCATGAGTGTAACCCTGTTTGGCAGTGGCTATGTTTTTATCCCTATTATTCAGGATTTAGTTGTTAACGGTCAAGGTTGGCTCAGTGAACAGGAGTTTATTGACGGTTTGGCAATTAGCCAGATTACGCCTGGTCCAATTCTGATCTCTTCGGCTTTTATTGGATACAAAGTTGCTGGACTACTTGGTGCTATGTCTGCAACAGCTGGCATGTTTGGGCCACCTGCTTTACTAATGTTAGTGGGTACTTATTTTCTCGATAGCCTCAAGCACTCTGTTGCCATTCAGGCAGCACTAAAAGGAGTCAGGCCAGCTGTTGTTGGTATGCTCATGGCCGCAGCTGTTGTGGTGAGTAAAACTGCAATACTTCATTGGGCCTCAGCATTGATCTTCATTGTGGCAATTATTGCCCTTATTCGTTTCCGCTTAGATGTAGTCTTAATCATACCAGTAGCTGGAATTGTTGGCTTATTACTTTTTTAGTTGATTGCAGAAGAAGCTTTAATCATTTTTTTTAAGATACATCATTCTATAATTGCTGATAAATTACCTGGTCTTAGTTTCTGAATATCAAGACAGGTTAGTTATAACTACTACAGCAAGCCGTAAATAAAACGACCATTCCCAATCATTGAAAAGCCTATTAAATCAGTTTTTTAACTTTGGACATATTTGCTTCACTCAGTGCAGGTTTTAAAATTCATAATTTTAACATAGCGGTACGAGTTTTCTTGGTTGCCAATATGTTGGTAATTTAAAGTTATACAGTCATAATGTATAGATTTCATGAAGTACGCTTAAACTTTAAATAAATCAATCACAGTCATAAGTTGACTTTTAAGCAAAAACTTGAATTTATTGATGCCCACAAACTTGAAGAAGTTACTTTTTATTATCTTCATTAATGTGTTATAGTGTTATGCGACATAACGCAGATGCTAAAAGTTGCTTGCTCTAAACATCAGTGACATCAAAAATCATAATATCCAAAATTCCTACCATTGATCTACTAACTCAAAAACCTGAAAATTCTCTCAAGAAATTTTAATTTAGTCTTATCAATTACCTATATTTAAACCCAGAGAGGGAGACTAAATATCTTGTAAGTTATTTATAATTTCTATAACAAAGGGTTGAATATTTTAGCTGCTATTAGTTGTTGAAATCGCTATTGTTTTGGCAACAATTGTGCAAGCAGTAGTACATTTTTGGAGATTTTTCATGTTTACTAACCAAGATAATCAGGTACAGACATCTAATCGCCCCAAGCCCATTTTGATGATTCCAATCAGACGTTGTGGCAGTCATGCCCTCCGCTTGCGTTTGAACTTCAGCCCAGAGTTTTATTCTCCTTATCCTCTCCATATTGTGGATTTCATACCTCTGGTGGAACTTTATGGAGACCTTTCGGATGACCAAACTTACTTCCAATTAGTAATTGATATTATCGGTTTGCAAAATGCCACTATGGTCAAGTGGGATAGTGTAGCATTGGATCCGGTTTGTGTATTTGAAGCTATCAAAGACCAACCGCGCAGTCCTCATGTAATTGCCTGGGAGATGTTATTTCAAGCAGGACAAAAACATAATGCCAAGGTAGTAATGGATAAGTCACTCGATAATGCGCATTATGCTTCGGAATTAGTCTCCCTATTCGATGACATGTTGTTTTTGAATGTGGTTCGTGACCCTCGGGCTCAAGTTAATAGCATTAATCGCGCTATTATTCATGATTTTGATCCACTCCTAAATACTATGACTTGGGTAAAGGCTCATGATGCAGCCAAGGCTTTAGCGGAAAAATATCCTGAGAAAGTGCTGACGATTAGATATGAGGATTTTTTAGCTAATCAAGCAGGTATTTTACACAAAATCTGTGAATTCTTTGGCATCGAATTTTCAGAATCTATGCTTGATGTCTCGTCTTCCCAAGAGGCAAACAATATTTCAGTTTTGTCAGCTCTATGGCA
Organism: Symploca sp. SIO2E9; assembly: GCA_010692645.1. GTDB lineage: Bacteria > Cyanobacteriota > Cyanobacteriia > Cyanobacteriales > Coleofasciculaceae > SIO3C6. The sequence goes on along the minus strand of JAAHGS010000038.1, from coordinate 34,675 downwards.
AACTAACACCTCTGCACCAATTACAGCATATATTGATAAATTCAAAAAGTCTTTGAGTACTGAAGAAATCGAGATCATCGAGACAATTGCTAGTGAGCATATGCATTACTACGGCTATGAAAAAATGACGAAAGCCTCAATAAATATTACAGAGGAGATGATCGAGAGTGCTAAAAAACGTAGCCAATTCAAAAAACAGCAGGCATGGAAAGAACTTAAGACAAATGACCCCCGCGATTATCAGTTGCGGAAGTTCAGAGCTGACTATATCAATATGGTTAAAAACAGGCTCTTGAAAGACAAAACAGAAGTGGCAATTCCTTCCCAGCCTCAAGGTCAGAAAGTTGCTTAAAGCTATAGTTAAGTGCTGATAATTACTGGTAACTATTCAGCCTTTGCTTACTGCCGTTAAAAATCCACGATGCGCTCAGATTTAATCATTTAATTTTTGGTAATTTCTTTTGTAATTAAAGCAATGCAAGATAATTACCAGGATTTCATTAAGGAGATGCTCATGACCGAACTTAGTATGATCAAGACTGAACTTAATTTTGATAACTTAGCATCAGAGTATGCTCAGAAAAGTCCACAGGATATTCTCAAATTTGCTCTCGATAAGTTTGATAACATTGCTATTTCTTTCAGTGGGGCTGCAGATGTTGTCCTCATTGATATTGCCTCCAAGATTACGAAAAATTTCCAAGTTTTCTCCATCGATACTGGTCGTTTGCACTCCGAAACCTACCAGTTTCTCGACAAGGTTAGAGAACACTACGGCATTGAACTTGAGGTCATTTTTCCAGATACTGAGCAAGTTGAAACACTAGTTAAAGAAAAAGGACTGTTCAGTTTCTATAAAGATGGGCATAAAGAGTGCTGTGGCATACGCAAAGTGCGTCCACTACGTCGTAAACTTGGTACTCTTGACGCCTGGATCACTGGCCAACGCAAAGATCAAAGTCCGGACACTAGAGCTAATATCCCTGTGATTCAAGTAGACAAGGCTTTTTCTACTAGTGACCATCAGCTAATCAAATTTAACCCACTAGCTAACTGGACTTCTGCTCAGTTATGGCACTACATCCGCTTCTATAACGTGCCATACAACCAGTTGCATGCTAAAGGTTTCGTTAGTATTGGCTGTGAACCTTGTACTAGAGCAGTTTTGCCAAACCAACAAGAACGGGAAGGTCGCTGGTGGTGGGAAGAGGCGATCGATAAAGAGTGTGGCTTTCACTCCAACAATCAGGCCATTGAACAAAAAGATAGGAGTCGGGAACCAGGAGTCAGAATTAATTGAATGCTGAATCAAACCCCACTTAATTAGAAACTATCAAGTTTTCAACTGTGATCGGGGCATGAAACCAATTTACCGGTAGGAGTCGCCACAAGAGTCTTGATTCTCTCCTGACTTGAAGTCTCCTGACTCGGAGACTCCTACCGCCGAAGACCAATAAATAATCAGAATCGCTCTAAAAATTAAAAGGTAGCAAACTAATGAATATCACAATGGTTAAGAAGATTAAGGTAGATGGCTATCCTTGTCGCAAATCTGCAAATGTAATCGAAGATTTAGAAAAATTGGGATTGATGGATCAGATTGACCGAGTTATTGCCGCCGATGAACGCCAGCCATCCAGCCATGGACTTAATTTGGCTCTTGAGTACGAAGTCAAAGCGGCACCATTCTTCATTGTCGAGAAGAAGGATGGTTCAACTAATGTGTACACAGCCTATTCTCGTTTCCTCAAAGAAGTCCTCGAACAGCAGGTATCTGAAAGTGAAGAGGTCTCAGAAATTATGTCTCAAAACCCAGACCTCGATTTCATCTAAATTAGATGTAATAAAGTTAATCAAAATAATCTCCCCATCTCCCCATCTCCCCATCTCCCCCTCTCCCCCTCTCCCCATCTCCCCCTCTCCCCCTCTCCGAAGCTAAGCGGTAGTAGCCTTAATGCCAAGTTGCAGTTTAATCTGGAGCAGGAGTAGTAATGCCTTTGAGGGCAACTAGCTAAAGTTAGATCCTAAATCCAGCTGATCTCGTTTGTAGTTATCTTTAAGCTACATTTGGTGTTAACTGAAATTTTGGCAACAGCAAGCAATACAATTGAGGAGGAAAAGCAAAAAATATGAACACAACGATTTCACCCCACGGCGGTAAGCTAATCAATTGTAGCTTGAGCGGCTATGCTCGTCAGAGTGCTTTTGAAGAAGCCCATGCTTTACCTAGACTAACGCTTTCCCAACGCAATCTCGCTGACCTTGAGTGTATTGCTACTGGCATTTACAGCCCCCTAGATGGTTTTGTAGGTGAAGAGGAATACAAACATATCGTCAATGATATGCATCTGAGTAATGGTTTGGCTTGGAGTATTCCCGTTACCTTACAAATCTCCGAAGCCGAATCCGCCAAGTGCAGGCTTGATAGTGAAATTGCCCTGGCACACCCCAATGGTGAAATCTTGGCTGTGATGACCATTACCAGCAAGTTTAAGCCCGACCAAGACTACGAGGCAAAGAAAGTTTATCTCACTGCCGATGACAGCCATCCAGGTGTCAAGGCAATGAGTGCTGAGGGTGAGGTTTATTTAGGCGGTCCTATCACCCTAGTTAACACGATTAGTCACCAAGACTTTCAAGAGTATCACCTAACTCCTAATGATACCCGAGCTGAATTTGCTCAGCGCCAATGGAAGACGATTGTTGCCTTTCAAACCCGCAATCCCATCCACCGCGCTCACGAATATATCACTAAGACCTCACTGGAACTTGTCGATGGTCTATTCCTTAATCCGCTGGTAGGCATGACCAAGTCTGACGACATTCCAGCTGATGTCAGGATGAAGTGCTACACAACCTTGATTGAAAAATATTACCCTAAAACACGAACCTTACTTGGTGTATTCCCTGCTGCCATGCGTTACGCTGGACCTAGGGAAGCAATCATGCACGCCATTTCTCGTCAGAACTACGGCTGTACCCATTTTATCGTTGGTCGTGACCATGCTGGGGTAGGTTCCTACTATGGAACCTACGATGCTCAGCACATCTTTGAGGAATTTGGAGAAGATGAGCTGGCAATCAAACCGATGAAATTTGAACACGCCTTTTACTGCACACGCACTAAAGGTATGGCTACTGCTAAAACTAGTCCAGGGACTCCTGAAGAAAGGATTCATTTGTCCGGTACCAAAGTACGCGCTATGCTCAGCAATGGCGAGGTTCCGCCGCCAGAGTTTACGCGCCCGGAAATTGCTCAAATCTTGGTGGAGTCAATGAGCAAAGCCAAGAATTAAAGGTGTGATCTATAGTAGAGATTAGCAATGAATAGTAAAGGAGTCACTCTCTGGTTTACTGGTCTAAGTGGGTCTGGTAAAACTACAATTGCCAAAGAGGTTGAACGCAAGCTCAAAGCTTGGGGTTGCAAGGTTGAAAGGCTAGACGGTGATATTGTACGCACTAACTTGTCTAAAGGTTTAGGCTTCAGCAAAGAGGATCGTGATACCAATATTCGCAGGATCGGCTTTGTTGCTAAGTTACTCAGTCGTAACGGTGTCGTAGCAATTACTGCTGCCATTAGTCCCTATCGCGCCATCCGCGATGAAATTCGCCAAATGACAGAGAACTTTGTGGAAGTGTATGTGAAGGCACCCTTGGAAGTATGTGAATCCCGAGATGTCAAGGGTTTATATGCTAGGGCACGGGCAGGTGAGATTAAAAATTTCACCGGTATTGATGATCCTTATGAAGAACCTCTCAATGCCGAAGTAGTCTGTGACACTAACACAGAAAGTATTGAAGAAAGTGCTGATAAGGTGCTTGAGGTGTTAGCAAGCCTGGGATACATTCAAGTCCAAGAGGTTCCTAATCATACAATTTAACTAATTGATAGTGGGGGACTTAAAAATCCCCCACTATCAATTAGGAGAACCCAGTATTTACGTACTCAGACATGTAAAATGGCTGTAATCTTCTACTCCCTGTTTCCTACTAGGCTAAAACTTGGATTTTTCGTTGCGCTGCGTAATATCATGCCCCGTTAATTAACCTTAATAAAAGTAGGTTGGGTAGAACGAAGTGAAACCCAACTCTAACTGTTAAGCGAACTCCAAGAAATAAATTATTCAATTGACTTAGAAACACGACGTAAGGATTCTTCTCCCCATCTCCCACTGCTCGATGGGATATTTTTTTATTTGGAAGTCCCTAACCCAAGTTGCTAGTTATCGAAAAATGTCTCCAAGTATAGCAGTCGCCACAGCTGTTAGGACACTTTCTTGTTCCCTGTTACCTGTTCCCTGTTACCTGTTCCCTGTTCCCTGTTCCCTGTTCCCTTTGAGTCAAAATCTACAATGTCCTAACCGACATGTCGGTTGCTATAGCAACAAAAGCTCAGAAATTAGTATTCAGAAACACAAAATCGAGTTTTGCGTATAAAAAGTTGCACTTTATGATAATAACTAGCAACTTACGTTATTATACTTGTTGGGTTTCGTTGCCTCTTCTTACGAAAGTTGTTCATGGGGGAAACCCCCAAGACTACACTTTCGCGCAACCCAACCTACAAATACTGCATATCAATTAATTCTTAGCAATCTTTGTCTTCACTAGCCCATTAACTTTTGGCAGCTGAGCAGATTTCCCCTTTTTTCGTTCTCTTTGCGCCAAGGCAGCCTCCATCTGCTTATGTTCAGTGATGTCGCGCTGCACTGTCATCCAGTGGGTGTAACTTCCTTTCTGATCTACTATTGGTACGATGTTTAGTTCTGCCCAAAACTCAGAACCGTCTTTGCGGTAGTAAATTAACTCCGTTTGTATAGGTTCACGCTTTAAAAGTTTGGCTCGGATTTTCTCCAACTGAGCGTTGTCTGTCCTTTTACCTTCCAAGATGGGCGAGCTTTTGCCAATCACCTCTTCCGGCTGATAACCAGTCATCCGAGTAAAACCTTGGTTAACATAGACAATTTTAGGTCCTGGCTCATTAATTGGTTCAGCTTCAGTAATTGCAATTCCATCATTGGCGTTGAAAAAGGCAGATTCTAATAAGCGTAGGCGCTCCTCAGAGCGCTTGCGCTCAGTAATATCACGCACAAAACTTAAAGATACTAGTTGATCACAGTACTCAATAATCCGAGAACTAATTTCCACCTGCATGTGAGTACCATCTTTACGCCGCAGAGCATGTTCAAAGATAATACTGCCAGTTGCCTGCATCTGCTGGCGAATCATCTTTTGCTGCTCCTCACTGATGGGAACATCAATTTCCCTGGTTGTCATATTGAGAAGTTCTTTGCGGGTATAGCCAAGTCGCCTGGAGGCATTCTGGTTGGCATCTAAAATGCCACCAGTTGATAAATCGAGAATGAAAATTGAGTCGTTGGCGTACTCAAATAAATGACGGTAATTGGCTTCTGATTCTCTGAGAGATTCTTCCACCTGATTGCGTTTAGTGATATCTCTGGCAGTGCAAATCACCGCTTCAACGCTGCCATCCTCACCAAGTATCGGACTTAGGATGCACTCGTAGTCTCTAACACCTTTGATGGTTGGGTAGCCAATTTCCAGGGTGGAGGGTTGCTTGCTGACAAATACTGTTTCTCGCTGGCTGTCAAGTGGCTCCATCACCTCAGATGGTATGTTCAATTGCTGCCAAGTCTTACCCAAAATCTGACTTTGCCCTACCCCAAAGAGCTTGGCAATTGCCAGGTTGACGTAGGTGAAGCGCCCCACTCGATCAAACATGCAAATCGGATCTGGAGAAGAGGAAAGTACTTGATCAAAGATTCTCGCCTGCTGTTCAATTCTGGCTGCTACTTCTTGCAGTTCCCTTTCCTCAGGCTTACTGTTAGTCCCACGGTGATTGTTCGAGTTGCTATTGTTAATCTTAGCTTCTAGTCCTGAGTTAGCTGTTGCTGCTTGCCAAACATCTCCGTAACCAAAACAAAACTTCTGAGCATGGCTATTTGCTCCAGGCAGAAATGGCGGCACGGAAATACACAAAGATTCGGCAATCTTCAAAGAATGATTACAGGTATCAGCTTTGGCTATTGAAGGTGAGGAATTCACCGAATTTTGGGCTTGGTTAATCTGAGAATTACTGCTTTCTTCAGGTAGTCTTTGAGTTACTCTAATCAACTGTTCGCTTAGCGTTATAACTTTCTGTTCTAAATCGTTTAACTTTGCCTGAAGTTGTTCAACTTTATTAGTAGCTGGGCTTACTTCACTAACACTAAAACCAAAGGCCTGCTTCAGTGCCTCAATAACTACTGCTGTTCGATCACGGCCAGTTGCTTCGGCCCGAACTCGAATCTCCTGAGTCAAGTCCTCTGGAAGTCTAAATGTCGCTATTTTGCTTGCCATTGTTGAATTAATAAACTTGGCAGCGAGCCAGTTGTCAGGTACTTGTGGTCAAACTAAACTGCACTACTTGTGACTAACGAAATCTAGGTTGTTGACATTCTAATCATCTCCTTGTTAGGATACGAGTTTTAAAACTATGGCTAACAGAGCTTAAACTAGGTGGTTTGGCTCTGGTCAAGCTAGTTGATTGGCTTTTGGATAGTAATTTTTCCTAACCTCATCGGCATATCTCACGTATAAGTAGGTGAAGATACCCGCAAGTCAGGAAATGTCTGAATCATCCAAGAGTATGATTTTGTGGACAGTTATTATCAATTGCTGAACAAACGTTTAGTGAGACTGTACTAAATCTCACCAATTAATCGGTTGTTTAGATTTTGAGAAAGGCCCTCCCCTCTTCAAAAACAGATCAAGCTATTGATTAGCAATGGTGTGTACCCTACGGACATATAATCTAAAACAGCCTGATTTATAGCTATACAGGCATTATTTAATTTTTGATGCTTCTTGCAGGGTGATTGGTAGATATCACGGTATGCTGCTACAGCCAGCAGGGCCGAATACCCTTGGTATTCAGAACCGTCCCCCGTTAACTTCGACAGACAATCAAACGCCTGCCGTGGGGGCTATTATAACAATTTATAATTTTGTTATCCACATGGTCTTGAGAGCGCATAAGAAAAATACGCCTGCTGAAGGCGTTAGTCAGAGTGCATCTACTAGAACTCAGTCTAGTCTAATGGGGGGTATGACCCCCCACTGGTCTTAATAAAAGTTTAATAGTTTTAGAGGGTATTTGGGTGAAAACTGCTCAAAGTTGGCGGTAATTCTAGAGCAATTGCTCCAAGTAATCCTTTGCGAAAGTCATTAAGCATTTGCCGCGCCGTGCGTTCTAAGTTTCCCTGATAGCGAGAGACAGCTAAGGCTTGCAAGTATTCTTCACCTGTCAAAGAGGTAGGATCAAGCTCATAGCGCCTTTCTAAGGCAAACTTGGGTAATATATCTTTAGTGGGGATCGCTTTAGTGGGGATCGCTGTTAATGCTGGCGCTACCGCCTCAATCGCCTCAAGTTTTTTGAGTAATTCAACTAAGGCAGCAGCTACCTGCTGATTGTCATAGGAAGCCTCACCGATATCGTCGCAGATAGCTAATTTGATAGCATCCTCCTGATTTTTCAGCTGAGCGGGAATTACGCCAGGGGCATCTAGTAATTCAATTTGGTCAGAAATACGGATCCAACGTAGCTGGCGCGTCACACCAGCACGGCGAGCACTTGCCACGACACGACGCCCTAAGAGTCGATTAATTAGAGCTGATTTACCGACATTGGGAAATCCAATCACTACAGCTCGAACCGGGCGGGGTTGCATACCGCGACTTTTTCGACGCTGATTAACTACTACCCCTGCCTGCTGCGCCGCCTGTATTACCCTGCGGACACCTTGACCTTGTTGTGCATTAGTTAAATAGGGTATCTCTCCCTGCTGTTGAAACCAACCATCCCATAGTTGTTGTACCGCCGAGTTGATCATATCCACACGGTTAAGTACCAACAGCCTAGTTTTGTCCCCTACCCACTGAGTAGTTTGGGGGTGATGGGTTGCTAAGGGAATCCGGGCATCCCGCACCTCTAGCACAACATCCACTCGCTTGAGCTGTTCTTTTAGTTCCCGCTCTGCTTTGGCAATGTGTCCAGGATACCACTGAATGATCATTGGTTTTTTGTCATTGAAGTTCAGGAATTGAGAAATTAAAGGAGTGTAGGATTTCCTCCAGCCTCCCCATCTCCCCATCTCCCCATCCTCCCATCCCCCCATCCCCCCATCCCCCATTAGGAACTAGGGAACAACTAAAACAGGGCAAGGAGATAAATTAATTACTCGATTAGTAACACTCTCTGCTGCCCCTTCTTCGGTTAAGCCTAACCCCCGACAGCCCATGACGATTAAATCGGCGTCCACCTCCTCAGCAACATCACAGATAACGAAAGGAGGTTGGCCTTGGCGACTAATAGTTTCAGCTTTAATTTCATTTTGGGCAAATAGTGCTTTAGCATTTTTGAGTAATTCCGCAACTCTTTCTGACGACATCATCGTCTCTGGAGGCGCTGATTCTGATTCTGAGTCTGATTCTGGGATTACCGAGAGCAAGATTAGGCGAGAGTCATATTTTTTTACAATATGTAAAACAACTTCTGCCGCTTCACGGGCTTCTCGGCTTTGGTCAACAGGTAACAAAACTGTATTAAACATCGCAGCATCTCCGGTACACGGACTCCGGTAAAATGTGGACGGGCTTGAGTATGAATCTCTTCTAAGAGGGATTCAGTTGGTGTTCGTTTACATCTAAAGAGCAATCGTCAAGCATAACATCTCGCTGTACGCTGATCAGAGAACAGAGCGTTAGATATAGGCAATTAGGAGATTATCACTGTGTCCAAAAAAACTGTAGCAGATTTGTCGGAGTCAGATTTAACCGGAAAAAAGGTATTGGTACGAGCTGACTTGAATGTGCCGCTCGATGATAATGGCACCATTACTGACGATACCCGCATCCGTGCTGCTTTGCCCACTGTCGAGGCTCTAATCAACAAGGGTGCCAAGGTGATAATGTGCAGCCACTTAGGGCGTCCCAAAGGAAAAGTTAACAAAAGCCTGCGTCTAACGCCTGTCGCTAACCGTTTGTCCGAACTACTTGGTCAAAATGTTACGATGTGTGACGACTGTATTGGCGATGCAGTTGCTGCCCAGGTTAATGCTTTGGAGAATGGTCAGGTGGCTCTGCTGGAAAACCTGCGTTTCCATGCTGGAGAAGAGGCTAATGACTCAGATTTTACCCAAAAGTTAGCATCACTGGCAGATGTTTATGTCAATGATGCTTTTGGTACAGCTCACCGCGCCCACGCTTCTACTGAGGGTGTAACCCATTACCTGAAGCCTTCTGTGGCTGGCTATTTGATTGAGAAGGAACTTCAATACCTACAAAATGCGATTGAAAATCCCAAAAAACCTTTAGCAGCTATTATTGGTGGTTCTAAGGTTTCTAGTAAAATTGGCGTGATTGAAACTCTGCTGGAGAAGGTCGATAAGCTGCTAATTGGCGGCGGTATGATTTTTACTTTCTATAAAGCTCGTGGCTTAAGTGTGGGTAAGTCTTTGGTAGAAGAAGATAAGCTGGAATTGGCAAAGTCTTTGGAAGCTAAGGCTCAGCAAAGGAATGTTGCTTTGATATTACCCACAGATGTGGTAGTTGCTGATAATTTTGCTGCTGATGCTAAATCTCAAATTGTGGGCATTGATTCAATCCCTGATGGTTGGATGGGTTTGGATATTGGACCAGACTCAGTGAAGTTTTTCCAGGAAGCTTTGGCTGATTGCAAAAGTATTATCTGGAATGGACCAATGGGTGTGTTTGAATTTGATCAGTTTGCCAAAGGAACTGAAGCGATCGCTAATACAATGGCGGGACTTACTGAGGGTGGCACAACTACAATTATTGGTGGTGGTGACTCGGTAGCAGCGGTGGAAAAAGTCGGCGTTGCTGAGAAAATGAGTCACATTTCTACTGGTGGTGGTGCTAGTTTGGAGTTGCTTGAAGGTAAGGTTTTGCCAGGGATTGCGGCGCTGGATGATGCTTGATTAAGGTTTATTATTGATTGTTCATTGTTCATTGTTGATTGCAATTAATAATGCCGTCAACTATAGACTATTTGCTGGTTTGTTTTGCTCATTATGGTTTCCCAATGTTGGAACCATATTTGACTTAGGAATTGGTGATGTAGGGCTTGGTATTGCTTTTCATGCTTTTGATAGTCTTCGCTAATTTCGGTTAAGCAGTTGAGTAATTGCAGCAAAGAGGTACATTTCTGAATTTGATGGGCAATGGTAATTAGCCACTGTCGTAGTTTTCGATAGCTGATAAATTGTCCGCCGACATCGCGACGGTGGACAAATATTATATATTTCCAGCGTTCGACGCGAACAATTTCATCTTCGGGAATGTTAAGAAATTGAGCAATTTCACTGACGCTGATGCGGAAGTTCTCAAAAGGTTAGAATTGAATTTAACACCCTTCTATCCAACCTACTTTTATTAAAATTAATTGACAGGACGTTTACGGGATGATATTACTTATTACTTATTACTTATTACTTATTACTTATTACTTATCTCGATCGCTAGGCTTCCAAGAACGAATTAAAAAGTCATAGTATTGAATTTCAAAGTTATTCATCCGCTATGATATTTATAATTTTAGACAAGCTAGTGTAGCAACTCTTTATTTTCATCTCCCCCTCTCCCCCTCTCCCCGAGCCATCAGGTGAGCGAAAAAAGGTGTGGGGAAATAATTAAGCAGACGCTCCAGACGCTCCAGACGCTCCAGACGCGGAGAAATCAAATCCCACGCAAAATTTCGTTCACCCCGAGCCATCCCCCCGAGCCATCCCCCAATCTCCAGAGCAAAGCCACTAGACAGCCTAGCTGTGAATCCTCGGTTCTGGGTGCAAAGTTGCCAGAAATTCACTTTCTTTAATTGCTAACTCTTGCAAACGCTCAGTGACCACATCCCGCTCAAAATAGGTATCAGCTAATACCCAGTAAATCCCATAGTGACGAGCTTCAGACGCCATCAAGCTATGATAAAACTCAGCTAACTCTCGATCTTGACAATAAATCCCCAGTAATCCCAAACGTTCATGAGAGCGGGCCTCAATTAAACTGGAAACCAACAAAGAATCCAACAAACGTTCTGGTTCATTTCTGCGAATTTCAGCTTTCAACAAAGCCCCATAGGGAGGAGAGGAGAGGGGAGCAAGAGGAATACCACGCTTCTCTAACCATTGATTAACTTGCTCAAAATGTTCTAGTTCCTCACGGGCAATTGCTGTCAGCTGGCGTACTAGTCTGGTATGGGAAGGATAGCGAAACATGAGATTTAACGCCACACCTGCAGCCTTGCGCTCACAATGGGAGTGGTCGAGTAGAATAGTATCTAGGTTGGCGATTACTTGCTCCACCCAAGCCCAGCTAGTGGGTCGCTTCAGGGTATTAATAAGTGCTTCTCTGGAAAAAGACACAGTTTTTGGTGAAATCAACTTAGTTTTGAATAATTCAGAGTGCAACTGACTCACTACCTTCCACAATTGATCGATTTTGAGTCTTTATATCTTATCTAAATAATATATATAGCCAGTCTAAAAAGATTCGTGACAATAAAAGTGTTGGAAGGGAAAAGAGAATAGGGAGCAAGTAACTTCAGAGATTTTCCATTTAATTTAGACTGGCTATAGATAATTTCTGGAGCAAATAATCGTCCCATGCAATCGTGCTAGGCAATTGGAGCATATTCAAAGCAACCTGTCCTTGTTTTCCTGAATACAATGGTCAAAGCTTGTACCTAAGTATTTGGTGCCATCGAATTTGGATAAATAAAAATGACCCATCGTCGTATTATTATCGGTGACGTGCATGGTCACTACGATAGCCTCATCACCTTGTTGGACGCAGTTGCCCCTACTAGCGACGACATGGTTTATTTTCTTGGAGACTTGATTGACAGGGGACCTAAGAGCGCTCAGGTAGTAGAGTTTGTTAAACAAAACTCTTACCCATGTCTTTTAGGCAATCACGAGCAAATGTTATTAGAGATCCTCAATAATGGAGATATAGATTCTCAAGCATTGCAAGCCTGGCTCTATAGCGGCGGTAGGAGTACCCTCAACAGTTATGGCAAAAACGGTATTTCGAGTGAGCATATTGAATGGATGCGCACACTGCCAACCTATCTAGATCTAGGAGATACCTGGTTAGTACACGCTGGAGTTGATCCGCGAATGCCAATTGAAAAGCAAACCTCCAATCAATTTTGCTGGATTCGCGATGAATTCCACAGAATGCCTAAGCCCTACTTCTCAGATAAGCTGATCATCACAGGTCATACCATTACCTTTACCCTGCCTGGAGTACTGCCCGGTAAAATAGCTCAAGGTCAGGGATGGTTAGATATAGAAACTGGCGCTTACCATCCCAAGAGCGGTTGGATGACTGCCTTAGACATTACTAATGATGTAGTCTATCAAATTAACGTCTTTCGTGGTCAACTGCGCCAATTACCCCTTGAGGAAGCAACAGTACAAATCAAGCCTTCACTAGTATTTCAGCGTCGCTCGATTCTAAATTGATCACAAACCAAAGCATCGAACTTAACTCAATCATAGGATCCTAGTTTTTCTCTTATAGGCATTATTATCTAAGCCATCGCCTACCCGTGCCTGAGCTGGATTTATAGACCGTTCTAAAGACTCAACGCGCTCAGATGTAGCTGGATGAGTACTCAAAAAAGCTGGCATTGACCTTCCTTCTCCTGCTTTCATGAGTTTTTTCATGAAGTCTACCGCCCCAATCGGTGCATAGCCAGCCTGTTTAAGGTTTTCAATCCCCAACTGATCAGCTTCACGTTCATCCTGGCGGCTGTGGGGACGCCGGAGTGCTAATTCTACACCAATGCCTACTAACTGGCTGTCATCAACTCCAGCCGCAGTTGCCACGCCACGGGCAATTGCCATCTGTCGCATTTGCTCAAGTGCATGACGTCGAGCAATATGAGCAATTTCGTGGGAAATAACGCTGGCTAGCTCTGATTCATTATCTGCCGCCTTCATCAAACCAGTGTTGATGTAAACAAAGCCTCCCATAGTCGCAAAGGCATTAATGCTATCATCATTAACCACCTGAAAGGTATAGGGAATTTCGGGGCGCACACTCTTTTTTGCCAACCGCTGACCAATTTGATTAATGTAGCGATTTATTTGCCGATTACGATAAAGCCGGATCTCGCTGTTCACCAGCTGCTGATTAATCTGCTTGCCAAGCTTAACTTCCTGTTCATCTGAAACATTGGAGAGTTGAATGATCTCAACACCACGGAGAATCAGGTCGAACAAGGAACCGGCTTGGCTTACCTTAGGTGTCCCCACTACTAGGCTCAGTGCCAGAGCAATAGACATGAAAGGATATAAGTAACGAAGCCGATAACGACGGGATATCAACGAAAAAGGGTTAAACATGGCTGGAGCGACTTAGAATAGCTATCAACGACAAGCTTAGAAGCGCGAAGGAAATTAGCAGCGATTAGTAGAAATTATTTACACTTGTTGAGGATAAATTTTACAACTCAGAGTTAGACTATAAAGTTAATCGGGATTGCTGATTGTAGATGACGTGTCACTCTCTCAAAAATGTTCCCGCTTCATTCCTGGCTATATACTTCATTAGTTAAGAAGTTAAGAAATGTCTTTTTATATGTCTACTCGATTACCATTACCAATCAACATCTGCGGCTGCCGCAGCAGTTAACGCATCGGTGCGCCAGACCTTCAAGTTGGGCATTACCAACGCTGGTTTAAAACTTAGTACTCAATCAATAGCTCTCCAAAAGTCATTTTAACAATAAAATCTAACTAAGGTTTCATGACTATTTTAGACTCTAAAGGACGTCTGTTAGGTAAAGTAAGCATTCTCGACCTTGGTGCTGTCTTAGTAATTTTATTAGTGATTGTAGGTATCTTTTTCTTTCCGGGAACCTCTGGTTCGGTAGCACAACTGAGTCCAACTCAGTCTGTGGAAGTGGATGTGATTGTCCGGGGCCTAAGCGTGCGTGACCCTGAAGCTTTACTCCAACAGTTCCAAGAAGAGAAGAAGACCAACATCATCATTCGCAATCAACCCTATGGTCAGGTTGAGATTAAATCTGTGCAACCACTGCCGCGCACTGTAATTGTGCCGCAGCCCGATGGCTCAGTCAAAGCTCTGCCTGATCCCAGGCGAGACGCCTATAGTGCTAATATGCTGCTGACCTTTGGCGGTAAAGCACAAAAGACTAAAGATGGGCTAGTACTGGGCAACAGCAAAATTAAAATTGGGACACCAGTAGAATTGGAGGGCACCAGCTATAATTTCAATGCTAGTGTAATTGATGTCAGAGTTCTTTGACACTCTAATTACCAGTGAGTATTAACCTACAGTTGCGTGGGAAACTGATAATTGATAACTGATGACTAAGCACTGGTTAACTGATAAATTTTATAAAGCTATGTAGTTCAAAGGCATTAATAACTCCCGAGCAAATTTAAATATCGCCGGATTAAACCAATCGTCACCGCAGGCATTTCCAATTGAGGTGTCAACCCAACATCTTCTAAAGGTTGAAATATCTCAATGGCTTGCGGATTGAGAGCAGCAAGACGCCTGCCAATTTCTGGACCGGTGAACTCCGACTTTTGCCCCCAGATAATTGCCGTAGGCGTAGTTAATTGGGGAACATAGAGGGATAAATCAAAACACAAATCTCCACGTACAAAACTGAGTGCTGCATATTCGGCATTTGGTTGCACAGCTGAGGCTAAATAGGCGTCCACTATTTCTTGGTAAACTCTGCTAGCACTGGCAAATTGTCGGTTTTCCAAGAAGCTACGGATACCACTGCTGGTGGCGATACCTGTGCTGTAAAGAATACGGTCAAGCATCGGGGTACCTGCCAACTGAGCAAAAAGGCTACGGCTGTAGTCTTCCCCAAAGTCAGATAAACCTGCTGGAGTTGTGAGAATCAGCAACTTAAATAAATCAGGTCGAGCAATCGCGGCTCGGATGGTAAAAGCAGCAGTTAGAGAAGAAGCTATTACCGGCGTAGGTTCTGTACAGGATTGCTCAAGAAACTCGATAATTGTGGTGATGTAGTCATCAATGTGGTAATTCCTTGGAGGGTGTTCTGAACGCCCCCAACCGATTAAGTCTGGCGCAAGAATTTGGTACTCACTAGCAAATGCTGGATAGACTTTCGACCATTCATAGGCAGAGGATCCACCACCAAAACCATGGAGAAACACCAACGGTGGCAGCTCTTTTGGTTCGGCAGTATCCTTTAAGCGCCAAGGTGAGTCCTCAGCTGTGTAATAAACTATTCTGCCTACAGAAGTGACTAAGGAGTGCTGTTTAAAGCCATTTGGCTCAATCATGTCTAAACCTCATCGCTATTGCTATCAAATTCCTGGAACAACACTGACTCGTGATCAGACCTTTTAGCATCCACCTTAACCTGGAAAACTTGAAATGTTTTGAAGTCGTCGAGCATCAGTTCGAGCAATATGGGATTACCATTAAAAACGCCATCGCCCTACAGCCTTCAAATCCAGCCTATCCCCCGCGATATGGTACTAATGTACTTATGTGTGCCCCCAAAAGTGGCTGGCTCGAAGTAATCTTCTCACAACCTATTTGTGGTTTCTGCTGCCATGTAACCAGTTCTCAGCGAACGATTTTGTCTGCCTATGACCATCAAAGCAAACTCCTATCGAGTGCTTCGATTGAGGGACCCAATTTAGCAGGAACTAACTCAGAGATTCCTGCCAACGCACAGTTGAGTGTCGAGGCACCACACATCTATCGAATTACCTTAAATTCCTTTGATGGTCAACTTACCGTCACTGATTTGAGTTTTGAATTTTAGTCTGGTTCATAGTTCCTGGTTCAATCAACACTCAACAGGAAATCTTACCTGTTTATAAACGTCGAATAAATTTAACCTCTGGTGCTCAAGGCACTTTAGTAGGCTCACTACCTTAACGGTTCAGCTTTCTCTACAGAGCCGTCATTTATTCCCAGGGTCAGCTGTAAAGACTTACCGTAAGGGTATGCCCTAGCAACTTGTCGGTAAACCTGATGGTTAGTCGGTAAGGTAAGAGTCTGCTCCCCCTGTTTGTAGGTTAGGTAATATTCAGCGGTACGCAACAGCTCTGGCCTGCTGTGCTTTTCCTGGAGTTTTTGCCGCTGTTCGATTTCATTGATACTTGGTCGTGGGGGCGGTAGGGGCCACCACAAGCCCTTTTCATCTTCATTAGCGGCACCTTCTGGTTTTTCACCATTGCGGTTAATTAGGGAAGTAGAAGCAAATTCCTCAAAGCGTGGATCCTTATCATTGGCGAGGTTAATAGAATATTTAACTTGCCAGGTCAAGGTTGTCTTGGCTGTTGCTTCATACTGATCAGTAGTTACGCTATTGCAGCCAGCCAGAGCTAATGCTACAGAAAAACTGCTCAACAGCGAAAAAACCTGGCGATAGCCTAAGCCAAGGTATGAGCTGAAACTGAGATTCTTAAAATTCACCCCAATACTTAGTACTAAAAACTAACAACAACGACATGGAGCTTGCACCACTTTATCCTATCCTGTATCGCCTTTTGAAACCTGCCTTTGGCAGTTGTCTCTGGGCAGGTTCACACAATTGTCCGATGATTGCCCTCACCTTTGATGACGGTCCTAATCACAAGTACACCCCACAATTACTGCAAGTGTTAGACCGTTATGGTATTAAAGCCAGTTTCTTCTGGTTGGGCGCTTGCGTAAATCAGGCTCCGGAAGTTGCTAAAGAGGTCTACCAAGAAGGTCACTGGCTGGGGTTACACGGATATGATCACCGCTCCTTCCCCTTGCTGAAACTAGATCAACTCCAGCAGAGTTTGCTGCGCACCCAAGAGGTAATTGCTCGTGCTTGTCAGATTGACCCAGACAAGGTTCGAGATGTACGTCCTCCTAACGGTCTATTTACGCCCCGAACCTTAAGTTTATTGCACCAATGGCAGTATAGACCAGTAATGTGGAGCGTTGTTCCAGAGGACTGGGAGTGTCCAGGTGTCTCGGTGGTTGTAGACAGAATCCTGCGGCAGGTGGAAAATGGTTCACTGATCGTCTTGCATGATGGTCATTACGGAGGACAAGATGTTGCTCAAACAGCTGAACTGATAATTCCTCAACTATTGCAGCAAGGTTATGACTTTGTTACTGTTGAGCAGTTATGGCAATTTGCCTCGACTAAAGATTAAGCGCAACATTTCAGGATATCTTTAGATATCTTGAGAGGAAGAGGATCTTCCCTTCGTAACCTGTTGACTAAGGAGGTGTTCCTAAGCCTATCGTCAATACTTTGGTTATTTTTTGTAATTGTCTATGATCTCCTAGTGATAGGCATTTCATCAACAGCTTTAGCTTTCTTAACCAATACCCCCTCCACACTTTGAAGATTTGTGTGTTAGAACAATTGTTTTACAAGCGTTTTACAAATGTCATACGCAATTACTGTGTTCTCCAAACCATCTCTTCCCTCTTGCTGTAGAAAATTGTTCTTAGGCAGCAGAACTTTACTATCTTAATTATTGGAGGATGTGAGTAAACTGACAGGACAAATGTACTAATACAGGCAAAGTCAGCTAATGAATGATTCAGGCACCATGACTGTTATCTGTAAGCTAAATTCACTAAAATGGCTGAGTGTATTTCAAGTATTTGTTCAAGATTAATCGGTTCGAAATTGAAACTATGGAGTAAATTTAGGAAAGATTGAACCGACACAGGGGAAATCGCTCAAATTTCTAGACTGCAACAATTATCCAAAAATTGAGCAGTAAGACATTCAGAGATCAGCAACAGCTTGAGCATTAACTGCTAGGCAAAGGCTGGGGCTATCGAGACATCGCGAAGCAGGATAAACTTCGGCTACCAGCAGCTCACTTGAGGAGGTAACTCGAACCAAGGGCTCTTATCATGGGTATATTAATTCCATTGACATTTCCGAGTAAAAGATATTGCTCAGCTAAATTCACCATCACCAGATGGTAATCAAAAAAAGCGTTCATTTTGGATAATTAAGGCTAAAATCAAAAAGTCTCAAGAAAAACTAGCCTTAAAATTCCTACTTAAGCGCATTAGCTGCAACAAACTTGAGTTTGAAGAAGTTAATTTCAGAATTATTTCTCTGACTCAGCTATTAAATAAACCTTAGAAAGCAAAGGTTAATCAATGGTTTTGCTATCTTAGGTAGTTCAACAAAACACCATCTATCTGGTCTTTAACTGAAGGAGCATGAGGAAAAAGGCATGACCCAGGCAAATTTAGATCTCGCAACTATCATCGAGCCTGATAACGGTTTGGACGTTTTGTTCGAGGATGACGCAACCCGTGAAGATGTAGGAGAAGCTCAAGCTGAAGATATTGACGGGAAGCCTGGTAAGGTGCGCTCTAACCGCCGTCGAACACAGGCAAAGAAAAAGCACTATACAGAAGATTCAATTCGCCTCTACCTCCAAGAAATTGGAAGAATCAGGCTGTTACGGGCAGATGAAGAAATCGAACTTGCTCGTAAAATTGCTGACTTATTAGAACTGGAACGGGTGCGAGAACGCTTGTTTGTTGACTTAGAGCGAGAGCCACAAGATAGTGAATGGGCTAGCGAAGTGAATATGCCACTGCCGGCATTTCAATATCGTCTCTACCTAGGTCGGCGGGCTAAGGATAAGATGGTGCAGTCCAATCTGCGTCTAGTCGTCTCTATTGCCAAGAAATATATGAATCGTGGGTTATCTTTCCAAGACCTGATTCAAGAAGGCTCTCTAGGTTTGATTCGGGCAGCAGAAAAGTTTGATCACGAGAAAGGTTACAAATTTTCCACCTATGCAACCTGGTGGATTCGGCAGGCAATTACCCGTGCAATTGCTGACCAGTCTCGCACAATTCGCCTGCCTGTACACCTGTACGAAACGATCTCGCGGATCAAAAAAACCACCAAAATTCTTTCCCAGGAAATGGGCCGTAAACCCACAGAAGAGGAAATTGCTGACCGTATGGAAATGACCATCGAGAAGCTACGATTCATCGCCAAATCTGCCCAACTTCCTATCTCCCTGGAAACGCCCATTGGTAAAGAAGAGGACTCCCGCCTTGGAGATTTCATTGAAGCCGATGGCGAAACCCCAGAAGATCAAGTTTCCAAAAATCTGCTCCGGGAAGACTTAGAAAGTGTCCTTGACACACTTAGTCCTCGTGAGCGTGATGTTCTCCGGCTACGCTATGGTTTAGATGACGGGCGCATGAAAACCCTAGAAGAAATTGGTCAAATCTTTAACGTAACTCGCGAACGAATTAGGCAAATTGAAGCCAAAGCCCTACGCAAGCTGCGCCACCCCAATCGTAACAGCATTCTCAAGGAATACATCCGTTAGAAGTTTCCTCTCGATTTGCCTTCTTGGCTGGAGTATTTGGTGGTCAATGGGAGCAGCGCTGTGGTTGCTGCTACTGATCATCTTACCAAAATACTGGGTTTCTATTGCCTTGTCTTTTTAAAGAAGAAGTAACAAGTAATAAGTAATAAGTGCTTTTGTTGTCACTTATTACTTAAAGTCAGACGATCAAAAGATCGATATAAAAAGGCTGGGGTTCTAACTAAGAACACCCAGCTTAATTGTTGAGATTGAGAAACTTGACTTAAGGGGATAACTACATCAGACCCCAGTAGTGCAAGACACCCTGACCAGTTACGTATTCAGTTAATACAGCAGCAATAAATCCAATCATTGCCAGACGACCATTCACGCTTTCAGCGAATGATGTGAATCCAAATTTTGGCTCTTGACCTTCCATGGTTATCGCTCCGCTAGTAATATTTCATGACTGCTATGTAAATTAATGTAACCAATGATTTTAAAAACGGCAAGAGTATGCATGCTCTTTTTAGATAAATTTTGTTTAAAGTTTGAGATATGAGGAAGCGGCAGCTAGATGGTGCCCCTGTGCCTGTTGCCAAAAATTTCTATCCCAAAGTCTTAATGCAGCTTATAATAACCTCAGGAAAATCAACGCACCACTTAAAATTCCTCCTGTACTCGTCCCACGCTGGAAAGCATGCCCTCAGTCTGAAGGGAGTAAAGGAACTGAAGTGACTTGTACTTGGCTTGTCTTTAGTGTAAATTCTGCCAATTGTAATTATTGTTGTTTCAAACGGATTGTATTTGCTACTGCCAACTCTCCCTCTAATGGTAATTTAACCGAAACCGTAGTACCAACATTAACGGAACTCTCAACCTCAATTTGACCATTGTGGAATTCTACACATTTTTTAGTAATTGCTAATCCTAGACCAGTTCCACCAATTTCTTTGATATTACTGCCTCGATAAAAAGCCTCAAACAATTTATCTTGGTCTTGAGTAGGGATGCCAATGCCTTGATCCTGTACCTTAAAAATTACTTGGTCTACTTCGCAGATCAGTCTAAATTGCACTTTGCCACCGTGGGGAGAATATTTGATGGCGTTGGAAAGGAGATTGGAGAGGATTTGCCGAAGCAATTTGGCATCGAATTTACCTATTGTAGAAGCTTCAGAGTTAACATTGCTAATGCTAAAGAGTAGTTGATGTGGAGTCTTAATTTGAAATTGCAGCTCACTGATTAATTCGCGACAAAAGCTTACTAATTCAATAGGTTCGAGTTTGAACTCTAGCTCTCCCGATTCAGCTTGGTTAATCAGTAGCGCATCATCAACTAAGGCTGTCAGGCGTTGAATCATTGATTTGATTTGCCCAAAATGCTTAATTTGCCTGGAATCATCCCATTGATGGCGGTATTCTGAGAGCATTTCCGCAGATAGGGCAATTGTTGTCAATGGTGTACGGTACTCATGAGATATCCTACTGATAATCCTGGATTTGAAAGCACTGAGTTCTTTTTCTTGAGTAAGAGCTTGGCTAAGCCGGACTTGCATTTCTTGTAGCTGCTGGTTTGCTTGTTCTAGTTCTGTAGTGCGTTCTGAAACCCTAGTTTCTAGAACATGATTCATTTGCTTGAGAGCTACTTCTACTTGCTTGCGAAGGCTGATATCTCTGAGTGAAGCCAGATAAGCTATCTGACTATCCCATTCCACCTCTACTACCCGCATCTCAGCAGTGATAGTTTCCCTAAATTTATATATAATTTCTATTTCTGTACTTTCCCCGACTACCAAGGGATGACCAAGGGTTACTCCCTTTAGTTTCCCTGCCTTGCAACCAAAGAGGGATTCTGCTGCCGGGTTGGCAAACACAATCACGCCCTCATCGTTGACAATCAACATGCCATCAGCATTCTTGGTAATGAGTCGGTGCAGTTGTTGTTCCCTTGTCTGTAGGAATTGAGTCTGTTGTTTCAGGCTCAATTGCAGACTATGTCGCTCAATCGAGTAGCGAATAGCTCGTAACAACAAGTCGTTGTCGAATTGTCCCTTCACGAGGTAGTCTTGTGCCCCTGAGTGTACTGCTACCGCTGCAATTTCTTCATCTGCTATCTCACTCAGAATCATTATCGGCACTTCTGGAAAATGGGCATAAATTTGTTTAAATGTGTCTAGTCCCTCCGAATCAGGTAAGGATAAGTCAAAGAGGACAATATCAATCCCTCCCCGTGCAAGAAGGGCCATACCTTCTGAGGCTCTTTCTACATGCTCAATACTCATGGGAAACTGATGAGCTTGGGTCAGTAGTGTTTTGAGCAGAAAAACGCTATGTTTATTAGCTTCAATTAAAAGAATATTAGTAGTCTGGCTCGACATGCTGACTGATTAACTAAGATCGCAAAGCCTATCGCCCAATATCTTAGATAATCAGCCAGTTTCTAGCCTCAGTGAATTTTCTGCACTTGGCATTAAAGCATTAATTTAATGATGCGTATTTATGCCTACATTAATTCAGCAAGCCCTAGGTAGTAAAGGAAGTTGTTGGTTGAATCTTCAGAACAGCCCGTAGCTTTTCTGCATCAGAGAAATCACCGATTAAGCGCCGCATGGGTAGGGGGATTTCTTTGATCAAAGTAGGGGTTACCAAGATTTGAGCTTGCTCTGCCCGTTGCGGTTGCTCTAAAACGTCGATAATTTCAACTTCATACTGATTAGCAAACTCGGCTTCACAAACCCTAAACAGATTGGCGATAACTTGAGCTGATTTTGGTGTTTGCCCTGCGACAAATAGTTTTAGTAGGATATTACTCACAGGTATTTTACCTTTAGGGGTGATTTATAAAATGAATGTTAGGGAGCAAAATGTCAGCTTCCACCAAGATACCCCTAGTTAACTTTTTCAGGAGGGAGACTAGCAGGCATCTTAAGCGTAAGTGACTCTTTAACTAGGGGGTTTAGGAAGATCAGATTTTCTTTATAATTTACTTCGTTAGACGCAATTCTAAACCTTTAGTTGAGGAAAGCCAACGTTCTGATAAGAACTGCGACGCAACTATAAAAAACATTATTTTTTGATACAAAAATTCACACAAGTAGGTTATACCATTACTCTTTAGTATAGCTTAATTTAAACTTTACATAACTATTAAATCTCCCTATTATATTAAATCACTATCTATAGAAATTTTCATATTGGTAAAGTACATCAATCCAGCTTTAGAGGTTCGGAGGTAAGGGGCAGGAGTTCAATGTATTACACCGAATTACAAATAGCTATCAATTACTGCGATGTTCCAAGCTACTCGTAGACGCCTAGCTCTTTGGTATACAGCAGTGACAGCAGTACTGTTATTGCTATTTGCTACTGGCGTCTATATGTACGTCCGCAGTACTTTGATTGAGCGAGTTGATGACACCCTCAAACACGTTGCAGAAGTGGTGGAGCGCTCACTTGTAATTAAACCAGAAGAAGCTGCTGGCATTCCCTATCAACTTAATGTTGAAGCCAGTTTTCGCAACAATGCTCAAGCTGTAGAAGATGATCATATTGACTTGGAGTGGTTTAGCCCAACTGGCGAGTTGCTCTGGTCAACTTTATCTGAGTACCTTGCTATTCCCGTACACCTCAATCCTGGCGGTGAAACAGTCCATTTATCCTCTAATTACCTACTGCGTCAAATAACCAAGCGGGTGCAAATTGAGCGCCATGTCTTGGGCTATTTGCGAGTTAGCCATCCCTGGTTTGAGGTAGCTAAGCCCAGCCGACAGCTAATTGTTGACCTAAGTGTCGGTATAGTTGCAATGGTAATGTCAACAGCTGCGATTGGTTGGTGGCTTTCGGGCCTGGCAATCAAACCGGTGCGGGAGTCCTACCAGCGCCTTAAGCAGTTCACTGCAGATGCCTCCCATGAATTGAGAAATCCAATTGCGATGATTCAGACTAACGTGCAGGTTGCCCTTGCCGAGCCGGATTGGGAACCACAACTGCAACGTCAGCAGTTGAAGGTATTAGAACGTTTAACTCAGCGGCTGGGAGGTTTGGTAAATGACTTACTCTTTCTAGCCCGTGTAGACAGTGGCATAGTGCAGCTGGAGTGGCAACCAGTACACCTTGATGCTTTGCTCATTGAGGTGATTGAAGAGCAGCAGTTGATTGCTCTTCAGAAGGGAATTTTCTTATCCCTGCATTTAGTTGAAACACCCTCTAGAGAGAGGGGGAGAGGGGGAAATGGGGAGAACACGGGTATTAGGGAGCAAAGGGTTGATGGAGGCGAAGGTTTTGGTATCGGAGGTGAAGATTCTACTGAGTCTCTGACTGTAGCAGAAGATGCTTTTACGATCAAGGGAGATTGGAATCAGCTGGCGCGTTTATTTACTAATTTGGTCAGTAATGCAGTGCAGTATACTCCAGCTTCTGTAGAGAAACTAAAGGAGGCATCTGTGCAGGTAGAATTGCAACAGTTAAAAGGTTACAACTACCTCCGGGGGCGAAAATCTCATTCTTTGGTAAGGGTGCAAGTGCGTGATAATGGTGTTGGTATGCCTGAATCGGCACTACCACACATTTTTGACCGCTTCTATCGAGCTGATCCTGCTAGAAAACATCAAGCAGAAGCAGCTTCCGGCTTAGGGCTAGCGATCGCTAAGGCAATTGTTGAGAATCACCAAGGTCAGATTGAGGTTGAGAGTACCCTCAATCAAGGTACGACTGTTACTGTTACCTTTGCAAGCAATTAGAGAAATGAGTCCTCGATGAGATTTAAAAAACCCCCGGCTAAAAAAGCCGAGGGGAATCATCAGGGTGCATGTTTAATTACATTCTGAATCGAGGAAAACCGTTTTGGGTTTAGCTACGATGAAGCTATTTTAAGGAATTGATGAAATTTAGGACTTACGCATCGTACATTAGTACTATAGGGGATTTGGTTATTTCAGCCATCCCCCCCCTCTCTTTTTAAGATGCTAGGTGATTCGCTTTTGGTTTTACCAATTCACCTACAAGCTGGCGAAAGTGCTGAATTGGCGGTATTTGTAGTCTATCTTGTGTAGTAACCAACACTACCTGCCTTCTCAGAGTCGGATCTCCTAAAGGACGGACTGCCAAAGTTGGGTCGCTATAGGCATCTACTAGGGCAGATTCAGGTAACATTGCCACCCAGTCCCCTTGGCGAATAGTCCCCCGGAAAGCATCAAGGGTATTTAATTCTAAAACTGCGTTAAGTTCCACTCCCAAATTATGAAACTGTTCTTGCACTAGCCGCTGCATTCCGTAACCGTCTTTAAACATTACCTGGGGATATTGGAGTAACTCTGACCAAGGAACGGTAGTTAACTTAGCAAGGGGGTGATCGACACCTACTAAGACGGCAATAGACTCCTCATAGAGATGATCAACTATCATTTCAGAACTAGCCGTGAGAAACCGATTTTGCATAACAATTGCTACATCCACCAACCCATCTCGCAGGACTTTGAGGGAACGATCACTTCCCAAGGCTGTAACCCGCAATTGCACTTGGGGGTAGTCGCGAGTAAAGCGCTGCAACACTGGAGGTAGATAGTAGGCGCAGACAGAGTGAATCACTGCAACACAAAGTTCTGGTTGCTTTCCTGCCAACAAATCGTGAATTTCCCGGTTAGCACTGCACCATTCTTGACAAATTTTGCGGGCGTGGGGGAGTAGACAATTGCCCCCTAAGGTCAACTTGACTTTGGCTGTTCGATGCAGCAGGGGTATACCTAACTTAGCTTCTAGTGCCTGCACCTGACGAGAGATTGTCGATTGAGTTACACCGCATTTGTGAGCCGCATGCTGAAAGCTCCCCGTTTCAGCAACAGCCAAAAAGGCCTCCAATTGCTCTAATCGCATATTGACCCAACTTTGACTGCCTCATAAAAAGCTGCTGCATTATAACATATTTTTATAATACTTTGGTAAACATAGATACATCAATAGACCTCTTACTAAAGTGTCTTTGATAAAAACTAGGGAAAAGGGGAAAATTTATCTCAATTACCTAAATGTTTGCTATAAATACTTTTTAAGTAATAAGTAATAAGTAATAAGTAATAAGTAATAAGTAATAAGTATAGCCGTCGCCACTATGATTAGGACACTTCCTTGTTCCCTACTCCCTGCTCCCTGCTCCCTGCTCCCTTTGAATCAAAATAGAATGTCCTAACTGATATGTCCGTTGCTATAATAGGCTTTTAGCTGATTGGGAATGGTGGTTTTATTTATGCAGTGCTGTACTGGTGTAAGTTGGAGTAGTTTTAATCAAGGGCTCCTCGTAATAAGATCACTGTACTTTCAACGCCGCGCGCGACCGCTTCAGGAATATTCCCTTTAATCACTTGTTGTAATAGTCCTTCACGACTAGCTCCTAAAATAACAACATCACATTTGAGTTCGCTAGCGAGTTCAATCACCCCTTCAGAGGCAGAATTAGAAAAGGCAGCAATTGCCTCAACTGGCATATTCACTTGCTGAGTGAGTAAGTTTTTCGTCTGCTTGAGGGCTGTTGTGTCAGGTGTGAGTGTCGAGGGAGGAAAAACTTGAGTTACCAAAATTTCCGGTGCTGCACTGATAGCTAACAAAGCTGGCATAATTTTAAGTACATGGTTTGAAGGGGGACCACCAGCAATCGATACTAACCAACGATACCAAGCTAAAGGTAGTGAGCAAAAAGGTATGGTTGTCCCTTTGCTGAGTTTCCTATCCTTTTGACCTAGTTTCACTAACACTAGTTCACAGGGAGCTTGTCGAATCAGGGTGTCAACAATGTCGCCAAAAATGCGACCAGGGTTTTTAGATGGCAAACTTTTCCATCCCATTAGAATCAGGTTGATATGTCGCTCATTGATAGTCTCTAGAATCCCTTGAGCCGTGTCATGAGAGACTCTGATTTGGGTGTGGATAGGGATATTCCAGTTTTGCCCTAACTGTTGAGCCTCTTGCAGTAACTTCTGAGAGTTGGTAGTATTTACCTCAGTCTGAGCGGGATCGTAACTACGAGAGATTGAGATAACTTGGAGACACTCAATTTCATAGTCGCGATCACGGGCAATAGCAGCAGCGATACGCAAGAGGACTGGTAAGGTTTCCGGGTTAGCTATGGGAACTAGCATGCGTCCTCGTCCTAGGGCTGGCGCACGAGTTTGATAAACTATGTAGGATGGATCTACAGAAGAACCGAGCTTGTCAGTTTCACCACTAAGTTGGTCAGCTTCAGCACGAATAATATCGGCACGGGTGATAATTCCTACCAACTTACGACCCTCCGTAACTGGTAGTCGGCTTACTTGGTAAAGGTTGAGCAGATAGAGAACGTGGCTTAGAGAGTCAGTTGGCAGAAGTGTTACCGGCTTTGGAGTCATGATTTGTGCAATCGTTGTATTCCCAGCCAGCTGACGTTGGGCACCATTGGCAATATCTGTCTGAGTGATGATTCCCACCAACAGACCTTGATCTACTACTGGAAAACCGCGATGGTGGGAACGAGAAAAAGCTTGAACTGCTTCATCTAGAGTGAGCTGACTGGCTAGGGTTTCAACACGCGGCTGCATTAGATCAGATGCCCTAAGCCCCGCCAAGGAATCATTCTCAAATTTTTTTGTTGAGGAAGTATAGCCTTTCCATTCCAAGAGGCGCTGGTAGAGAGACCCTTTTGCTAGGTTATCAGCAATCATGTAGGAAACTACACAGGTAATCATTAAAGGCAAGACCAGATTGAAGTCCATTGTCATCTCAAAGACGATGACAATCGCTGTGATTGGTACCTTGGAGACGGCACTAAAAAATGCTCCCATACCTACTAAGGCATAGTTAATGGGGGCACCAAATCCCAATACATGAAACTCGCCAACCCCTACCAAGTAACCAAGGGCAGAACCTAAAACCAGGGAGGGATGAAACAGACCTCCTGGTGCCCCAGAACCATAGGAAACTAGAGTGAGAAAGAAGTAGACAATTAGGGCAAGGCTAGTAATTTGCCAGCTAGCATCACCTGTAATCAACAATTGTTGCAAACCACTGTTGTTGCGGAACTCATCCGGCAGCAGCGACGCACTCAGCCCACAAATCATTCCAGCCAAGCCGATTCTCAATGGTAAGATCAGTTTCAGGCGTTGGTAGAGGCTGAGACTAGCAAGAATTCCCTGATTAAACAAAGCGCCCAGCAATCCAGCCAAGATACCCAATAATAGATAGAAGGGAATCTCAGGTGCCGATAATCTGTCAGGAAAGTTAGTTAACTCTAGGTTGAGATCGAGACTGCCACCACCCAAAAGCCGTGAAACAACGGCACCAATAAAGGAGGCAAGGATGGCAGTACCCAGTGTGAGATTAGAAACATCATGAAGCAGTTCTTCAACGATAAAAATAACGCTGGCAAGGGGAGCATTAAAACCAGCAGCTAAACCGGCACCTGCACCAGCAGCGATCATTTGACGCCGATGTTCCGGAGAGGTGGGAACCCAACGGGTAAATTGAGCTGCTAAAGCCGCACCAATATGTACAGTTGGACCTTGCCTTCCTAAGGTTAGTCCTGCTGACATAGACAGCACACTACTTAACAATTTGACCAGAGCTACCCTTAAATTCAGTGCAATTGGAAACTGAGCAAGGGCTCCTTTAATTTGAGGAACACCGCTACCAGTTGCTTCCAACGCTAGAGACTCTACAATTACACCGCCAAGTATTCCTAAGGATAGTCCGAAAATTGGCAAAACCAAGCTAGGAGGTAGCGCCAGAGAAGCTTTAATGCGCCACGAACCTAACCAACCAATACTGTGTTTGAGTAAGACTGCTGAGAATCCTGATACCAAACCAATTATACATGCCTCAGCAATCGCCAGTCGCCTTCTGGGTACTAGCCATTGGCGAATTAGATTGAGCATTGATAAAGAATCTCAATAGTCCTAACTAATCTTCAACCTGAATCACTTTCAAAACTTCGAGGTGACACAGAGTCCTTCAACAATTAGAGAGGGCGTATAGCAAGGTCCGTTCCAGTCGGCATCCTCTCCTAGTGCCACCATCTGTTTAAGGGCGCTGTAGACATTACCAGCTACCATAGTGTCTTTAACTCGACCAACAATTTGTCCCTTATGCACTTGGTAACCAAGTTCAACGTTAATGGAAAAATCCCCTGAGATTCCAGCACCGTCCCCTAAAATTTGGTCTACAACTAGTCCTTGATCCAGCTGTTTAATGAGCTGCAAGAGGGAACCCTTTCCTGGTTGAACTAGCAAGTTAACTAAGCCTGGAGTGGGATAGCTGCCCATGCTAGGGCGAAATCCATTACCAGTGGTACCAGTGCCTAGTATTCTACCAGTAGTGCGATCGCTATAAAACTGCTGCAATTGCCCTTCTTGAATAAAGACCAGAGGTTGAGTAGGAGTACCTTCATCGTCAAAGGGGCAACTGTAGGGTCCAGTATCTGGTTGCTGAGAGATGTTGAGGGTATTTGAGGTTACTTGTTGACCAAGGTGTTCATTCCAAGGAGTGGCTCTCTCAAGTACCCGCTTGCCATTCAAAGCAATCTGAACTGTGTCCCAGAGCAAATCAGCTGCTTTAGCTGTCAATAAAATCGGCACTCGACCAGTAGTTGGGGTGACATTTTCTTGTGCCCAGCTCAGGCGTTGTAAAATTTGTTGAGCAACTTGATCCGGGTTTAGTGTCCCCCGCTGAGTTTGACCATCGGCAACGCTCAAAAAGTCATCCCCCCGCACCCATTCTGCCGATAGAAAACAGCTGAGTGTAGTATCGGTGTAATGGCAATCCAAGCCAGCTGAGTTAACTAAGCGGGTTGTTTCTGACTCGCATTCCCACTCCGCTGTACAGAGGACATCTGGATAGGCATCGCGAATCAGAGCAATTGCTTCGGTACCCATTGCTACTAGCTCTTCTACCGGTACTGTCTCTCCCAAATCCGGGTAGTGAGCTGTCTGAGTCTGAGCCAATTCTACTGGTTCCGGTTGGTTGAGTTCAGACATGATCAGAGCTCTGTCTACCAAATCCTGAGGTTCAACAGGTCCATAGGCAACCGCAAGACCAGGACGCCCCTCTCTCCATAATCGTAGCGCTACGCCTTCCGATTGAGTACTTTCGAGTTGTTTAAGTCGGTTGGCTTCAAAAAAAACTGGTCTGGAGAGGGCTTGCGACTGATAGACTTCTGCATGTTGCGCTCCTGAAGAAACAGCTAGCTTTAAAAGCTGTTCAGTATAAAGCGCTTGTGGAAAATTTTTATAAATCATTTACTATACCTTGGTCATTGGTCATTGGTCAGGCAAAGCTGCCAATCTGCGTAGAATTAGGGAGTTTTTGGTTAAAGGAAAGACTAATGACTAACGACTAACGACTAACGACTTTACTTTATCTCTTGCAAGAGCCAAAACCCAGCAAAGGTTTCTGAGGTTGGGCTTGAGAGTACAGCAATAAAATGTACTTGTTCTACCTTCTGTTTAGCTGATTCAAACCCTTGGGCTTGACTCAGAATTTGTGGATCTTTAATTTGATCGAGAATCCAGCTCTCACTAGCACCAGTTTCCAGTAATACTCTTGGAGGGTAGAAATTATCGCTGAGAACATCTCCATTCTCTAATCTCACGAAAGCAAGCTCTAAGCCTGACATCCAGCCGGCTAGAGGTTTAGCTCTTGAAGAAAAGATCATAATACCGGGAATGCGAGCATCAGGTTGAATGTTGAGCCTGGATAAAGAAAAGGCTTCACCAAAGTCAATTTCCCACTCATCCATTTCCTCAAATGCCGCTGCTTCCAAACTCACGAATGCCCACTTGTCTCCCTGCAAGGCGTCTGGCAGAGGCTGAGGTTTTTGGGGTGAATAGCTCACAGAGGCTGATGCTGCCGCTGTTGGCTCATATCCAGACTGATGGGGATAAAAATCCCTGAGCCGCTCCTGCAACCATCGTTCTAGGGTGTAGGTACGACGTGTTGCTTGGGCAGGGATATCTAGTTCTTTGCAGGCTTTGGTAATCATATTGTTCATCTGACGGCGGAAAAAGCGAATTTTGCTTGGGGTAATTTGAGCCTGGGCAATTGCTGTTGCTAACGCTTCCCGCAACCAAATAGAATTGACTTGCTGATTAGGACAAAACTGAGAGTATTGAAATAAATTCTCAGTTGACTGGCAAATATGCAAAGGACTCTCACAAATTAAGACTTCCCAAAGCTTTTTTCGGTTTTCGTCCAAAATTGGACGGGAGTAAAAATCTAGTTCCCAAATAATTCCCATGCCACGCAATTACAATCTGGCTTCTTCCTTCATAATACGGGTCAGGGGTACTTAGTTTTGGGTAACCTTCCCACAAATAGAATTCGGGGGCTTTGATCCTTCCCCTAAGGGTGAAAATTAATCGCCTCATGGCTAGGTTTGTTATGTCATCCTTGATTAAGCGCAGCGAGAACATAGAGGATAACAATATGGAAGACAAGCTCATGCTCATGATTCCTGGTCCAACACCAGTGCCGGAACAAGTGTTGCATGCTCTTGCAAAGCACCCGATTGGACATCGTAGCAGTGAATTTAGCTCGATCATGGCAGAGGTCAATCAAAACCTCAAATGGCTACACCAGACTGAACATGAGGTCTTGACTGTAACGGCTAGTGGTACTGGTGCGATGGAAGCAGCAATTATCAACTTCCTCAGTCCAGGAGATCGAGTCTTGGTCGGATGTAATGGTAAATTTGGTGAGCGTTGGGGAGCTCTGAGCGCAGCTTTCGGACTTGAGGTCGAAAAAATCACGGCTGATTGGGGTAAACCGCTAAAGGCAGAGCTGTTTCAACAGCAGCTGGTTGCCGATACTGAAAAGAAGATTAAAGCTGTCATTGTCACTCACTCTGAAACCTCTACAGGAGTCCTCAATGACTTAGAAACCATTAATCGTTATGTCAAAGACCACGGTGAAGCACTAATTATAGTCGATGCAGTAACCAGTCTGGGAGCAATCAACCTGCCGATAGATACTTGGGGTCTTGATGTAGTCGCCTCTGGTTCCCAAAAAGGCTATATGATTCCTCCAGGCCTGGGTTTTGTCGTCGTCAGTCCCAAAGCCTGGGAAGCCTATAAAACGGCTAAAATACCACGCTTCTACTTGGATTTGGGTGCCTACAAGAAAGCCACTGCAAAAAATAGCAATCCCTTTACTCCGCCAGTTAACTTGGTTGTTGCGCTGCAAGTGGCGCTGCGCATGATGCAGGCAGAAGGTTTAGATGCCATCTTCTCGCGTCATCAGCGTCTGAGTAAGGCGACTCGTGAAGCTGTTAAAGCACTTGGTTTACCCCTGCTTGCTCCTGAGCATGCTGCTAGTACTGCTGTTACGGCTGTGGCACCTGTATCTGTAGAGTCTGATCAAATTCGCACCGCGATGAAAAAGCGTTTCGATATTGCTCTGGCTGGGGGACAAGACCACTTGAAAGGCAAAATTTTCCGTATTGGTCACCTTGGCTTTATCAGTGAACGCGATATCCTCACTACGATTAGTTCCCTCGAAGCAGTCCTCTATGAATTAGGAGACGACTCTTTTACACCGGGAACTGGTGTTACTGCTGCTGCTAGAGTATTTGCTGAATCCTAGGGAAAAAAAGGGCGAGTCGCTAGTGACTCGCCCTTTTTTTGTTTGCTCGATCTCGATAAATAGCGAAGGAAAATACAATCTGAGGATTTCTCTAGGGGTTCGATTAACCCAAAGGCTCAAGCGCTTGGACATTACTTGTCTGCTCATGGGTCGATTCACTCGGTTTTAGATTGTTTCGAGCCAGTCATAAATCCGTTCCAACTGTTCGAGGGTAACCAAGCCGTACTGCCAGAGAATCATTGGCAACGGACCTGGGTCTTGTTCCCGGTGCCGCTGAGCAATCGCGATCGAATCTGTGGAAATTGCCAGATCTTCTTGAAGAAAGCGAATCAATTGAGAATAGTTTGTGGGTGCCATTTGGGCATTCACCTCCTTTTGTCGGTTCTCTATAAATTTTGTATTAGTCACCCCTGCTGTTGAGCTAACATTTAGCAGTTTATTTTCTGTCGACCGTTGGTCTGATCCTCAGATATATTTTGCAGGCGAGGAGGATTGTTGCCTATGTCATGAACTACCCCGCCTCATAAGATGAAAGGGTTTCAAAAACCTCGCTTTCACCAAGAGGACTTGCCGAGTTTTGAACGCTTCCTAGAAGTGTAGTTGCTTCAAAGAACCCGTATCCTTTCGGTTACACTTGTTTGAAGTAGAGCTAACAACATCCACGTCTACGAGGGACATACCATATCCTGGTTGCTGATTCAAAGCAACTTGATACATCACCAACGCCGAGTTTTGTCTGGCTCGGTCTCAAAACTGCAAGTATCACAAATGTGATCAAGTCTAGATAGCTAGACACTACCCATCCCCACCCTTACTTAGGGATGGGGAATTCCGCAGCTTCGTTAAAAGGCATTTGCAAAGTCAAAGCTTCTCTACCAGAGGTACGCCATCAGTTGCACTAACCTCACACCCTAACTGAGCAACTTGCTGCCAAGGCTGACTAGCGTACAATTCCTGAGACTTGCTGTTGAGTTCTTACTAAGAACCAACAGGCTCTCATAGCTTAAGACACCTGTACTTCAGATACTTATAACCTAAGATACCCTGATGCTTGAAACTTCACAACTCTGCCTTAGAAAAGACTACCTTATTTTCGCGGCAAAATCGCAAAGCTTTCAGTTAAATTTTCAATAGTTTCAATAAGAATTAAAAATTTTGCTCTCAGGGCTGGTTTGTCTTAGCATCTAGAAAGCTAACGCTCACTTGATCACCCACGACTAAGCCTAGTTCAGCTGCTCGTCCTCCTGCCAGTTCAATTACTTGGTCAATCGCCATTGGCGGTCCGTAGGTAGGACACTGGGGTGTAGTACAGGGAGGGACATTTGCTGCGATCGCTTGGACTTGCTCATCCCGGATAAAAACCATATCTAAGGAGATGTTAACATTTCTCATCCAAAAGGCTACAGGGCGTGGCGGCTCGAAGATAAAAAGCATACCTCGATCAGGTGCCAAATCTGTACGATACATTAACCCAAGTTGCTTCTGCTGGGGTGTCTGTGCCACTTCTAGGCAAATCAGCTGACCATTGATCTGAGTTTGAGCAGAAATTGGTAGCACTTGACCTAAATTCATATTGGAAGGTGAGACTGGTGGTGGGGATGGTTGCTGTTGGCAATAATTAACAGGAATTTCATCTTGGAAGTTAGCTTGTACCGAAGCCGAACAGCCCATCAGGCAAATACTAAGCGTGATTCCTAATAAACTGATTAGACGATTCATTGATTTTTCCTAGGGTTTATAATACCGAATGTCCGAGAATTTAAGTCTCTCTTAACACGTAACCGACGCCGCGTACAGTTTGAATCAAACGTTTTTTGCCCTCATCTTCGATTTTGAGGCGCAAATATCGAATATAGACTTCGATCACATTGGACTCTCCCATAAAGTCGTAACCCCATACATTTTCCAAAATTTGTTCGCGGGTTAGGACTTCGCGGGGATGCATCATCAAGTATTTTAGTAATTGAAACTCTTTGAGAGTCAGATCAATTACTTTGTCACCACGCATTGCTCTACGAGTACTCAGATCTAAAGCCAAATCTCCAAACCTAATCTGTTCAGCAACACCTGGTTCTGGCTCTAGGTAGAAACGTACCATCTGCAAGAAAATTTCTGTGCGATAGGGTTTCAAGCAATAATCATCGGCTCCAGACTCTAAACAAGCTACTCGATCATTAATAGTCTCGCGAGCCATTAGCAATAGCAAGGGGATGGGAGAACCTGCATTTCTAAGCTGAGTACACAACTCGAGACCAGATTCTCCTGAAAGCACTCTATCCACCACTACCATAGCTGGTTTGATTTCATTGGCTTGATGCCAACCGCTACGGATATCGGTAGCAACGACAGTACCATAGCCTGCTTCTTTGAGGTCTAGACTAATGCGTGCAGCCAGAGTTTCGTCCGCCTCTACGATTAAGACACAGGGATTGGGGTCAAAGGTAACAGAGTCCATAGGGAGAGTATGTGATCGCCGTTGATCAAAGTAACATAAGGGGAGTATGTCAAACTCCTGACGGGGTGACAACCAGACTGAAGTGTTGACAGGGTGTAGGGTTTAGGGGGTGGGGTGTGGGGAAAAATTAAAAGTTAACTTACAAGCAATAGGGGGACTATTTTCTATTCACCCGGTGTTGTTGACAACTAAATCTTAATTTTAGGAGTCTTGCTCATGGTTTTTTCACT
>JAAHGS010000379.1 GCA_010692645.1 Symploca sp. SIO2E9 | reverse complement strand
CCGTTCATTGAAACTGTAGAAAAAGGTGACTCTATCGACAGACGCAGCCCGAACAGTTGAGGCTGCGGTTCTGGGGTCAGGAATTCCGCCTGCCATCAGAAGTGCCTCGCGACTTCCCACTGAGCCTGGTTGTGGAAACCACTTCCTCACCCAACAGGTTGACCTCTGACTCGCTGTTAGCGACCATGAAGAAAAAGCGATGGCGTGAGACACCTTTTAGCTTTTTCCCAACACGATTCCAGTAGCTCCAGACGTGCTTCGGTCTATCCTCCGGAATCCCGATACCGTAACTGGCTGGAATGCGTTCTGATTTGTACAAGGCTCTACGCGCTAGAGCTAACCCAGCGGCAGTATCAGAACTTAGTCCGTACTGCCGCATAAATTTAGTCAATCCAATCAATGAGGAGTAGGCTGGATTAACCTGTATTAGCTGAATTCCCCACCTGTTGCAGCGAGACTCCAGCATTTGAGCTTCCTTGGTATAGGCAAAGTTAGAGAGCATCCGAGAGTATCTGACTCCTTGCTCCTTCATGCCAGCTTTCTTCCTGGCAAAATCTAATTTCTCAATGCAGATTGGGCACTTAAATGTATTGGCTAAAATGACCAGCTCAGCACAAGCATCACCTAGTATCGCTTCTGTCTGGTCACTACTTTTGTCTTGCAGATTGACTTTGATTTGTCCCAAGGCTTTGAGATTCCCCTCCCCGTCGCAGTATGCCCACCCAATCACACCAGGGTTAAGGTCTACGCCGATCATGCCCTTGTGACGATGGGACTGGTAGGGGACTTCTGGCAAGTCTACAGTGACGAACAAGTACCAGATACCATTCTTCTTGGCAAACCGGAATGTCAAAGCTTGTCCCTTGGCTAGAGCGTACTCAACATCGCTGTGACCATATTTGAATTTGATACCTGTAGTGGTTAAATAGTTGGTTTTTGTTCCCTTGAGCCTCTCTCCATACTTACCACTCAGGCTGTATGGGACTGCAACCTTGAGTGTTCCATCAGGCTCTAGCTGGCAATTGCGATTGCCATTGGGTTCATCTTTAGAGCCAACCAACATAAATTGAGAGGAACGCGCTGCTCTCCAGTCTGCCAGCCACTCCTCATGGTTAACATAGCCATTTTCCTCAAGGTTATGCTGGGCTTTCCACAACTT
>JAAHGS010000378.1 GCA_010692645.1 Symploca sp. SIO2E9 | reverse complement strand
TTGACACTCCCTCGCCAGAGACGAGGGATTCTTCCTTCAACCAGCGAACTTAGTGTATTGATTTTCATCAAGACACAAGAGGCTCATCTGTCCAGAAGCGTTTATCCAGTACTTAGACTGAAATGTTCCCGCATGCCCTGCGGTACTTAACCCTAACTTAAGAATATTCTTTGCCGCATTTTCATCTCTATCTAGCACTGTTCCACACTTACATCTATGTGTACGAGTGCTGAGAGATTTTTTGACGGTTGCACCACAATTAGAGCAGTTTTGACTGGTGTAGTGAGGAGGTACAGCAACGGTTACTGTGCCAAATACTTCACCAAAATACTCTAGCCAGGTTCTAAACTGTGTCCAGCTAGCATCGGAGATAGACTTAGCAAGCTTGTGGTTTTTAACCATGTTTTGCACTTTTAAGTCTTCATAGGCTACCAAGTCGTTAGACCGGACAACGCACAATGCAGTCTTAACCGCAAAGTCTTTACGCTGCCTACTTACCTTAAGGTGCTTTCTTGCAAGCTTTTGCTTGGCTTTCTTGTAGTTACTCGACTGAGTAGGGTTTTCCTTGAACTTTCGAGAAACTCGTCTTTGCAGGCGCTTAAGCGCCTTTTCAGACTTTCTCAGATACTTTGGATTATCAATCTTGCTGCCATCTGAGTCTGTATAGAAAGCAGAAATGCCTACATCAAGTCCTACAGTTTTACCTGTAGGTTCTCTTGACTCAGTCCGGTCATAGTCGATGCAGAACTGAGCATAAAACCCATCAGCTCTGCGGACTACTCTAACTCGTTTTACTTGCTCTAGTTGGTAGTAGTTTAAGTCACGGCTACCGTACAACTTAAACTCACCCGCTTTAAAGCCATCAGTGAAAGTTATTCTGTCTCTATTTTTAGACAGTTTCCATCCTGTTACTTTGTACTCGACGGAGCCGTGTAATGGTCTATTTTTTTTGTACTTAGGATAACCTTTCTTCCCTGGTATCTGCTTTTTGCAGTTATCACTGAATCTAGAGATTGCTGCCCAAGTGCGCTCTGCCATGGCTTGACGGGCTTGTGAGTTAAGTTTTTTAGCCCAAGGAAAGTCAGTGTCTTTTGCTAGTCGAGTGACGTACTTATACAAGTCATAGCGACTCTTGGCATTACCATCTTCCCAAAAACGAAGGCAAGAATT
>JAAHGS010000377.1 GCA_010692645.1 Symploca sp. SIO2E9 | reverse complement strand
GGGGATTCTTTTCACCTCGCCAGGAAAGCCCAGGCACCAAGGGGGTGAGCGAAAAAAGGCGTGGGGAAATAAGTAAGCAGACGCTCCAGACGCTCCAGACGCTCCAGATGCGGAGAATTCAAATCCCACGCAAAATTTCGTTCACCCGCACCAAGGCATGAAAAACCTTCTGCCCTGGTGCCTCCTGACTTCTAAGTAGGGAACAGGGAACAGGAAAGAATCTATTTACATCCTTGGTGGTGAAATTTTTTCATCGGGACTGCCTTTCCTGTTGATTTTTCAAGCCTTCATCTTGCTAAAATCAATGGGAAATACAGCAACTGAAGTATTTTTGCTGGAAATCGTAATTTTTTTAGCCAGTCTGAGCCTGGCGACTGGTTCCGCAATCACCTCGCAAGCATTTGCTAAGGCAGCAGCCATCTCTCGATTCTGACAGCGGATATACAAAACTCCCCAACGCCGAAAAATTTTGCAACTACGTAATAGTTTGAGTTGCTGGAGTTGTTTTGGATCCTCGCGGTAGAAGCTCAAAATTAGTCTAGCTAGTTGAGAATTGCGATTTATCATTAATTTAATCCTTAACCGTGCTTACCCCTTCTCGCAACGAGTAGGCTACTTGACCTTTGCTCCTTGGCAAAAGCCTAGTTATTCGAGAAATTGAAAGAGTCCACTACATGAGGTATGGGCGCGAGCAGCCTCTTGATTTGACTGAGTAGACTTGCTATTGAGCTGTAAGTCATCTGCTCCTACCAAGTACATTGAAGCCTGAATTTCCCAGAACTGTCTTGATTTGGAAAAAATACTTAATAACTACATGCTCCAGATAAATTGCTCAAATATTGCTTGTAATCTATCTATCACAAGCTTTTGAGAGTTTTTTGACTTAATTTATCTGTAAATGTTTCTTATATTTTTTTTAAAAAAATAGACATAATCTAATCTTGAAGAGGAAGGGAACAGAGGGGGAGATGAGGAGATAGGGAGAGCAACTTGGTTTCATCTTAAAATTCAGAGGAATCATTGGGTGAGTCTATCGAAATCTTTGAACATTAGGCAGTACGATGAATTAGAGGGTTAATCAACAGTAAATGATTTGCTAACAAATAATCACATTGACTAACAAATGTTACTAGGATTCAAAACTCAGTTAAGAATCAGAGCTCCAAACCAAAAAATCGCTCTAGCTAAACACGCGGGTA
>JAAHGS010000376.1 GCA_010692645.1 Symploca sp. SIO2E9 | reverse complement strand
TGGCAAATGGAAAGAGGCCGAAATCTCAGCGGTCGCCTCCAAACTGCCTGGTATAAATATTGAAGAAGTGGCCACCTATGACTTCTGTCAAAAGGCAGCTAAAAAAGGTCAGCAGAGTCAGCGGAAAATTATTGAGACTTTTTGGGACTTAATCACCTCTGAGCAAGATGTGACTCAGGATAATATTGCTAAGATTGTCGGGCTAAGTCGAGGGAGGGTAGCTCAAATCTGTAAAGAGCTACTACCCACGAGTTTTGTGCGATTCAAGAAAATGTTAGTAATGCTTTGGAATAACTTAAGCAAAACTAACATTCCTGAAAAAGCCTTATCAGAGTTACCGGAGGATGTGGGATGGTTTGTTGAAAAATGGCTTCCGAACTTCCATGAATATGTCCAACAGGGCGAAACTCTGGAGGAGGTGGCCCAAAACATTGAGTTAGCGATCGAGTTTCATGGTAAGCAGATACTTGATTATGTATCAGTTGATACTATTGTTGACCTAATTAAATTATTTATGGCCCCGATGCCGATTAGTTTTTGGGAGGAGTTGCGTTCGCAGCGAGAACCGATTCCAATTTAAAGATCCCAAATTGACTAAATTCACTCAAGCCACTGATGGTGGCTAGCTTTGCTATGACCAAAGTGGTAATTTATCTCCTGGCAGCTCTTTTAATCTATCTATGAATTTGCCAGCATCGGTATGCAGAAGTCAGCTCCAAAAGTTGGCAAAGCGACTGGTCTGTTTACTAGCCGGAACTTCACTCAAATCTTCCAACTTAAAATCCCTGCTAAACTCAATCAAATTCTCAAACTGACCAGAAGAAGCAAAACAAGCAGGCACATCATCAGTCTCACCCCTTGAAAAAGCAAACTTTACTCCATCATCAAGAACCGGAAAATCAATAACCACAGAATCCTTCACCGCCTCCAGATAAGGAGACTGCCCCAACAAATTCCAAGCACTTCTTCTAATCACCAGAACATTCCTCATAAAATCAGAATATCTATCCACAGAATCAACAAAAGCATCCAAACTATCCCCATCTCCATAAGAGACAAACCACCTAACAACCTTAACCTTCTTCACACCAGCGCAACCTAAAAGAGTAGACACATCCAGACGACAATTACCGCCCCAACCAGGAGGAGCATCCGTTGAAGAACTATCAACAACCACAACACGCCCAAGAGAAGCCTCAACAATTAACTCATAACCAGACTTA
>JAAHGS010000375.1 GCA_010692645.1 Symploca sp. SIO2E9 | reverse complement strand
GGTCATGAGCTAATCCTAAGCCATCACAGGAGTTGAAAATTGCCAGCTGCAAACCACTATCTATGCTTTTTTTGAGAGCAAATTTGAGTTCATCAATAGTTATACTCTTGGTTTGATTGATATAAATTAGACCCTTTTTACCATCAGTTTTACTATGACCATAGAGGCTCTTGAGTCACAAGGAAACGGAGCAGGCACTGCAGCAAGAGGCGCAGGCGCGACGGGATGCTATACCTAGGTTATTAGATTTGGGGTTAAGCGCACAACAAATTGCAGAAGCTTTGGATTTGTCTTTAGAAGAAGTTAGGCGGTTGGTTCGTTGACACTCCCATCGCTAAAAGCGAGGGATTCTTAGGTCGTGGGGATTCCAACGAATTTACCCTCACTAAGCATCTTGACCGTATGCCCTACGGCTGCAAGTCCGCGTATAGCGACTACTTGAGCGGCTGCCACATCCCTATCTGTGGTATAGCCGCAATTGCTGCATGAGTGAACACGCTCAGTTAAAGTTTTCTTCCCCGTTTCTGTTAAACAATTGGGGCAGATTTGAGAAGTCTTTTTGGCGTCTACTTTCTGAAAAAATACACCACGCTTTAAACAGCATTGGGAGAGTATTTGTAGAAACTGACCCCAGCCAGCATCTAAGCAATGTTTTGATAGCATGCCTTTAGCTAGTCCTTTTAGGTTTAAGTCTTCTGCAAATATCATTCCTGCCTGTACACAAAGGCTATGAGCTAATTCCCAATGGTAGTTTTTGCGGATGTTCCCAACTCGCTCATACAGCTTACTTACTTTGTATTGCGCCTTCTTTTGGTTCCTGCTCCCTCGACGCTTCCTACTAACCCTCTTTTGCAGCAATTTAAGCTTGCGTTCGAGACTTTTACTCATGTCGCGGATTAGGGAACAATCTACCAGTTGAAGTTGCTACAAAACTTAAGATTCCTACATCTATCCCTAGCGGTTCCCCATGGGGAAATACTTGGGGGATGTCTACTTTCCATTGAACCGTTAACATCACATACCAGCCGCTAGCACGCTTAACAACTTGAGCCTGTTTGATTTTGGCGTCGCTAGGGATTGGACGTGATTGCCTGAACTTTACCCATCCCGTTTTGGGTAGCTTAATCAAGCCATCCTTGATGGGGTCAACCCCCAGCTGAGGGAAAACAAATGAGCGCATAGTTCCTGGTTTCTTGAACCTAGGAAAACCATAGCTTTGTTCCCACATGCTGACGA
>JAAHGS010000374.1 GCA_010692645.1 Symploca sp. SIO2E9 | reverse complement strand
CCGCTCCAAAAATGCTAACAATTGCTAACATTTTCTTCCTGCTTCACCCTGGTAGTGTCGGCACTATCCAGTCGGCAGGCTGACACGGGCAAGCTGCCCGCCATCGCCACGCCACTTGCTACATTTGGGGAGACCCCAAGACCGCAGTGGCTCAGATTAATAGCAGCATTTAGATCTCTGTCTAATTTCACTCCGCAGTTAGAACACTCAAATGTGCGCTCTGACAAAGACAGGGTTTCTTTTTTTTCTCCGCAATGGGAACAAGTTTTAGATGAGGGCATCCATCGACTAACTACTACCAACTTGGAGCCGTACAACTGGCACTTGTACTCTAACTGCCGACGAAACTCATAGAAGCCCATATCGCTTATCGCTTTCGCCAATTTGTCATTTTTTAGCATCCCCGAGACATTCAAATCCTCAATCACTATCTGGCTGTGGTTCTTAGCTAGATAGGTGGTGAGTTTATGTAATGTGTCTTTACGGATGTTGGCAATGCGGCGATGCAGGCGAGCTATCTTGATTTGAGCTTTTCGCCAGTTGTTAGAGCCTTTGTCTTTTCGGCGATGCAACCATTGAAGACGAGCCAACTTTTTCTCGTGCTGGCGGTAGCTTTTTTGCCCAGGGAAAGTTTCACCAGTAGAAAGTGTCGCCAGAGTTTTTACTCCCAAGTCAACTCCCACTGTGCCATGAACAAACTCTGTTGAGACTGGCTCAATTTCAGAGCGGAAACTGATAAACCATCGATCAGCAGTTCGAGAGATAGTTACTGATTTGGGTTTGAACCCGCAGGGCAAGCGTTCATAGGTTTTGAGTTTCCCCAGTTTTGGCACTTTGATCCAGAAATGTCCACATTCAATTGCCCCATCAATGGTGAAACTGTCTCTTTGCCCTTTCTTCTTGAATCGCGGCGGCTTTCTGATGTTTTTAAACGCTTGCTTCCAAGCTAGAGCTAGCTGCTTGAGAGCATACTGGGGAGCGCATTTGCTCACTTGGTAGTACCACTGGTGTTGAGGTTTAACCATCTTGACTAGCAAGACGTGTAAATCAATGGCAGTGGGAAACTTGAGTTTGTCGTCAGGATATGCCTGATTGTGATCAAGTAAACTTTTAGTCAGCGCTAGCCCCCAGTTCCACGCATGGCGCGCAGTACCCGCGTGTTTAGCTAGAGCGATTTTTTGGTTTGGAGCTCTGATTCTTAACTGAGTTTTGAATCCTAGTAACATTTGTTAGTCAATGTGATTATTTGTTAGCAAATCATTTACTGTTGATTAACC
>JAAHGS010000373.1 GCA_010692645.1 Symploca sp. SIO2E9 | reverse complement strand
AAACGAGACTGTGACAAACCTCTCCTTGTGAATGCTGCTGCTTATACATAAGTATCTGGTTGATCGTTTTCAGAGTTCCAGCCCCCTACATCTCCCAATTCTGGGAGACTGTGAACTCCGACCTCTCCCCAAAGTTGGGGGAATACAGGGGGGCCAATACAGAATTTTGCGGTCTCACAGAACGTCAGTTCGATGGCCTAGAAGATGGCCTCAGGTAGAGCTGGCAAGCCTTTGACCTCCAAGTCCAAAGACAGCTTCTTCTCGTGATAGGTGTAGGCCACCAACGCCGCCAGCACGTTAACCAAGAAGTTGAAGGGACTGCGGTGCCTAGAATGCTCGATCTGGCAGATGTTTTTCAATTGGTCATTGACCGTTTCAATCAAGGCACGCTTGCGTAGCATCACCTTGTCAATGAGCTTCACCAGCTTGTTGTTCATCTTCTGCTTGTAGTTAGTGACCAATTCTAGGCCTCGCTCATAGAGCTGTTTGAAGAGGGCCTGGGAGACATAGCCGCGGTCACCAAAGAGTTTACCCATCAGGTCTTGCGTCAAATCGGGCACGGGCTTGCGGTCATCAGTATTGGCTGGAGTGAGCTTAAAGGCCAGCAGCTCACCGCGCTCGTTGATCACCAGATGCAGCTTAAAGCCAAAGTGCCAGCCCATCGAGTTTTTACCCCAGCCCACCAGGTCCTTGAACACTTGGTGAGACTTGGCCCGGCAGGGATGACACACCTCAATCGGCGTCGAGTCAATGAAGGCAAGACCGGTCATTTCCCCAGTGCGAGTATAGAGATAGCAACAGAGCAGCATCAGACACCAGGGCATCAGTTCCACAAAGCGGGTGTAGCTCACCAGATTCGGAAAGGCGTGTCGCCAACCGGGCAACACACAGAGGGTGTAAAACTCCTTAAAGGTGCGATAGCCCGAGCCGTGGAAGGCAATCACAATCGTCATCACTTCACTACGACTCAGCCGCGACTGGCAGAGCCGTTCGCCGGTGTCGGAAGGCAATTGAGGATGGGCTGTCCAAGGCTGTTCAAAAGCGCGGCAAAAGTCATCGACTTCCCAGAAAATCTGCGACACATTGAGACGGGAAACTTCCGATAAAGTAGTGGTCATAGCTGAGCATGGAATTCTTCAAATTCACTCTCAGCTTTTTTCTTGACCATTTCTGCTCGTCGAACTCACGTTCCAGGAATCGGCGAAAGAAACCCACTTCGGTGAGTGCAATCGCCCGCCCTGACAAGCCGTTCAGGAGACGCTTACCTCGGAGGGAAGCGTCCCCTGATGCCTACTCGACGCCTTC
>JAAHGS010000372.1 GCA_010692645.1 Symploca sp. SIO2E9 | reverse complement strand
GGCCACGCTTTGTGGACTTTGGCTCTTAGCCTCTGTTTTAACTGTCTGCGGGTTATTGCGACTGGTGCAAGATATGAGTTAAAACCGACTAATAGGATAATACAGCACTTCTCACAGTTATGAGGTACAATATGGTACAATATAGTAAGCCTTGCAGTCGGAGGGGAGCGTTTTTGGCTCAAACCATTACCCTGCAAGGGTTTGGGCGGCAGGTACACGAACGAGCGTCCCAGCCGCACAAATGATGCCCGGCTTGCTATAATATAATAAAATTAAGTGTACGCTCTGGAGTGTAATTGAAGCGATGAAACCCTATTCAATAGACTTTCGACAAAAACTTATAGAAGTTTACGAACAGGAAAAGACATCAATTAGGAAATTAGCGCAACGTTTTC
This sequence comes from Symploca sp. SIO2E9, assembly GCA_010692645.1. Taxonomy (GTDB): domain Bacteria; phylum Cyanobacteriota; class Cyanobacteriia; order Cyanobacteriales; family Coleofasciculaceae; genus SIO3C6. The sequence continues at coordinate 924 of JAAHGS010000372.1, read as the reverse complement.
GTGTGGCTAAAAGTTTTGTTCAAAACCTGATTAAGCAATATAAAGAAACTGGAGATATCACACCAAAACGTCAAGGAGGCAGTCCCCCGACTAAGTTGAATAGTGAGCAATTGGTTAGTTTAGTAGAAATCATGGAAACTAATAACGATGCAACCCTTGAAGAGTTATGTGAATTGCTTTATGAAAAAACGGGAATTAAAGTAAGTAGAGCGACCATGGGAAGAGTTACGCAAAAATTAAACTACACTTTCAAAAAAAAATCTTTGTATGCGACAGAGAAAGAACGAGAAGATGTACTTAAAAAAAGAGTAAGATATTGGGAAAGCATTAGAGAAATTAACCCTGAGAACTTATTGTTTGTGGATGAATCAGGTGTAAATTTAGCACTTTTAAGGCTGTATGGGAGAAGCTTAAAAGGTGAAAGAGTCAGAGGAAGTAAACCTCAAAAAAGAGGGAAAAATGTTTCATTAATTGGTGCTTTGTCATTAGATCAAGTAGTAGCTATAAGAGAAATTCACGGCTCGGTAGATGCAATAACTTTTGAAGCTTTTATAGTAAGAGATTTAGTGCCGCAGCTTTGGAAAAATGCTTGTGTAGTCATGGATAATGCTACAATTCATCAAAGTAAAATGGTTCGAGAAGCTATTGAAAAAGTAGGCGCAAAATTAATTTATTTATCTCCTTATTCTCCGGAATTTTCTCCAATTGAAAACTTTTGGTCTAAAGTTAAAGCGTTTTTAAGGAAAGTTAAAGCAAGAACCTATAAAGATTTAATCGAGGCAATTGCCGAGGCGATTCTACAGGTAAGTCAGGAAGATATTCATAATTGGTTTACTCACTGCTGTTACTGTACCTCATGACTATGAGAAACGCTATATGTGGAAGTGGAAAATAGTCCAACTTTTCCCGACTGGGCCTCGAAAA
>JAAHGS010000371.1 GCA_010692645.1 Symploca sp. SIO2E9 | reverse complement strand
ATTGACATCCTCCCGTCGCTAAAAGCGAGGGATTCCTAAGGCTCACGACTTAGGTTTCTGCTTCCTTCCCCTTCGACTACGCTCAGGGGTTTTGCGCAACTGCCCTTTAACACCATGGTTATCAGGTCTTATGGGAGCTCCACAGACTGACACCCCAAAGGGGTTCGGCAGTCGCTCATGGGGGAAACCCCCAAGACCGCGCTGCCTCACCGCAAGTCCTGCGGCCAAAATATTTTTCCCAGCATTAATGTCTCGATCAATCCCCTTTATTCCGCACTCAGGGCAATCCCAACTACGAATATTCAAAGGCAATCTTTCCACAACGAAACCACAGTTGTTGCACCGTTTGCTGCTGGGGAAAAATCTATCAATCTTGACTAGTTCTCGCCCGTACCACTGGCATTTATACTCAAGCTGTCGGAAAAACTCACCCCAAGCTGCATCAGATATAGCTCTAGCTAGCTTGCGGTTTTTTACCATGTTCCTCACTCCCAACTCTTCAATCGCAATTAAGCTATTTTCCTCGACTAGTCGAGTTGTTAGCTTGTGTAGAAAGTCGGTACGGGTATCTTTGATTTTGGCGTGTACTTTAGCTACTTTAACAGATGCTTTGTATCGGTTATTTGAGCCTTTGGTTTTCCGACTCAATTCCCTTTGCGCTCTACGCAGCTTTTTGTGCAGCCGATTAAAATGTTTGGGATTAGTTATCTTTTCTCCATCACTGGTACTAATCAAGCTAGAAACACCAACATCAATACCAACCTGCTTGTTAGTTAGAGGATGGGGCGTGATGGTTGGGTCATCTACCAGTAAGGAGACAAACCAGCGTCCTGATGGGTCTAGTCGAACCGTTACTGTCGAAGGTGATACCCCCTTAGGTAAAGTCCGACTCCAGCGAATGGGTAAAGGGTCTCCATTTTTGGCTAGGTACACTTGCCCATCTTTCCATTTAAAAGCGGACTTCGTAAACTCAGCAGAACCACCATTTCGCTTTTTCTTAAATCGAGGATACTTAGTTGTTTTAGCCCAGAAGTTAGTAAAGGCTTTTTGTAAATGTCTTAAGCATTGTTGCAGTGGCACACAACTAACTTCATTGAGAAAGTCCAAGTCTTCCTGCTTTTTCCAATGGGTTAGGAGGTTGGAGCTTTGTTTGTAATCGACTCGCTCGAGTCTTTCATACCAAGCTTCAGTTCTCAAGCCAAGAGCTTTGTTGTAGACCAAACGCACACAACCAAGTGTCCGTCGCAAGAGGCTCTCTTGTTCGGCAGTTGGGTAAAAACGGTATCGGTAGGCGCGTTGTGTCATGCCTCACATCTTACCACATTCGG
>JAAHGS010000370.1 GCA_010692645.1 Symploca sp. SIO2E9 | reverse complement strand
TAATAGCCCAAAACCTGCTAAAACCTGATCAAAATGTAGAAACTCGAAGAGCTAAATTATGGTAACAAAAATCAATCTAACTAGTCTAAAATAGAGTGAACTGTAGAGGACTAAAATGTACGCCATCAAGGTCGAACTCAAATTAAATAATAAAGAGAGAACCAAAATGGCGCAGCATGCTGGTTTTTCCAGATTCATCTACAATTATGGTCTGTCTTTAATGCGGCAGTTAGACCACAAAAAGTTCAAAGGCAGCTCAAGCAAAAAGATTGATGAAATCCAAAAGACTTTTACCAATTTCACGAAGAAGCAGCCAGAATTCGCGTGGACTAAAAAGCTGTCGTCAAGGGTGTACCAGACTGGATTTAGAAGCCTGAAAGACGCTTATTCCCGATGGCATAAAGGCTATTGTAAAGCCCCACAGTTCAAACGAAGAAGAAACAAGCGTTCCTTTACTATTGTTAACAGCAACGGCAAGGTGGTTTTAGAAGCAGGCAAACGCATTAAAATCCCGACTCTAGGGACTTTAATGCTTAAGCAATCGTTACCTTGCCGCCATGTAACTCAGACTTTTACTGTCAGCGAAACGGCAGGAAGATGGTTCGTGTCTTTCTCGGTAGATGCTCAAAAGATACCACCTCTAATGCATGAAGTAGCTGAACCAGTAGGGTTGGATTTGGGGGCAAAATGCTTTGCCACCTGTTCCGACGGTTCCAAATACGTTGCACCACAGCCCTATAAAAAAGCGAAAACCAAGCTAGGGAAACAACAGTGGCGTAACAGAAATAAAGTACTGGGGAACCGGAAGCAAGGAATCAAGGCATCAAACAACGCTAAGAAACACTACACCAAGTTAGCCAAAACTCACGCCCATATTGCCAACATCCGCCAAGATTTCTTGCACAAGACAACGACGGAGTTAGCAAAAAAGTACGCGGTTATTCACATAGAAGATTTGAATACTTCAGGTATGATAGCTAACCATAAGCTAGCGTCTGCAATTAGCGATTTAGGCTTCTATGAGTTCCGTCGGCAGTTGGGTTATAAGCAAAAGCACTATGGCAATAAGGTGATGCTGGTTGATAGATGGTATCCATCGTCGAAAACCTGTCATAACTGTGGGAGTGTACAGCCCATGCCGCTTTCAGAGCGCACCTACAAGTGCGGGGAGTGTGGTCACACTGCTGACAGGGACTTAAATGCCGCGCTCAATTTGGCGAGTGTCTCAATTGATAAGTTAAAGTCTCTAGAACCCTAGGCTATAGGGGGTTTGCCTGTGGACAAGTAGGAGCCGACTCCCTTGGTTGAAGCAGGAAGAAAACATCTTCACTACTAGCTTTTAATAGGTTTTAGTAGAGTTGAGTAGGTTTTTCGTAGCAC
>JAAHGS010000037.1 GCA_010692645.1 Symploca sp. SIO2E9 | reverse complement strand
TTGAGGGTATTGGTGTCGAGGAGAATTTCTTTGAGCTTGGGGGGCATTCTTTGTTGGCGACTCAGGTTATTTCTCGTTTGGGGGAGGTGTTTTCTGTGGAGTTGTCTTTACAGAATTTTCTGGAGTATCCGAGTGTGGCTAGTTTGGCGAAAACTATTGAGGTTCTTTCTAGTGTTATTGATTTTCAAGCTTCCAGAGGCGAAACACTACTAGATTATGAGAAAGGTGAATTATAGAAATTTATTAAAACTCATTTAGCCTGACTACACTCTAGTTAATTTGAAATCATGAAAACAACTGAATTACTGTCGTATCTCAATCATTTAGGGATAAAAATCTGGGTTGAAAATGATAAACTGCGTTATCGTTCACCCCAGGGAATACTGACACCAGAATTATTAAAAACCTTAAAGGAAAAGAAAGAAGAATTAATTGCCTTACTGCGTCAACAAACTGAAGATTTAAATCAAGCAGATGCTTATGATGTCGTTATTTGTGGTGGTGGCTTAGCCGGGTTAACATTGGCACGACAGTTGAAATTTCAAAAACCTAATATTTCAGTTGCCGTTCTCGATCGCATCCCTAGACCTTTACCAGAAGCAAGTTTCAAAATGGGGGAGTCAACAGTTGAAGTGGGTGCTTTCTACTTAGCTAATACTCTTCAACTAAGAGATTATTTTGAAACACAACATTTAACCAAACTGGGATTACGATATTTTTTCAATAATCAGGAAACGAATTTCCACAAAAGACCTGAACTAGGACTATCAGAGTTTCATCTTCCTAACTCCTATCAAATATACCGAGGTAAATTCGAGAATGATTTACGCCAATTTAATGTTGAAGCAGGAGTAGAATTACTGGAAAATTGTTTAGTTAATGAGATTGATCTGGCAGTCGGATTACAGCAACATCATAAAATCATTTATTCTCAAGGAAATGGAGATAATAAAAAAAACAACATCATTAAAGCTCGGTGGGTCGTTGATGCCATGGGTAGGCGTCGATTTGTGCAAAGAAAATTGGGTTTAGATAAACCTAATAACGAAAACTTTAGTGCGGTTTGGTTTCGGATTGAATGTGACTTTAATGTTGGTGATTTCGTGCCTAATAGTGAAGAAAAATGGCATAATCGCGTTCCCCACAAAAATCGTTACTATTCCACTAGTCACTTATGTGGTGAAGGATACTGGGTTTGGATAATTCCCTTGTCTACTGGTCATACCAGTATTGGAATTGTCGCTCGCCAAGACATTCATCCCTTAAAGAATTATCATAACTATGAGCTAGCCTGTGAGTGGTTGCAGAAAAATGAACCAGTTTTAGGTTCATACCTTAAAGATAAGCAACCAAAAGACTTTAGAAAAATGCCAAAATACAGCTACTCATCTAAACAAGTATTTTCCTTTGAGCGCTGGACTTGCATAGGAGAAGCTGGTACATTTCCTGATCCATTGTATTCTCCTGGTATCGATAATATCGGTTTTGGTAATTCATTAACAGCTCAGATGATTGAGCTTGATCTTGACGGTAAGCTGACTCAAGAACAAGTAGAAGATGCCAATCAATTCTATCTAACCTACAGTGATGGCATCACTTTTAATATTCAAAATGCCTACAATTGCCTGGGGAATGGCATGGTGATGGCAGCAAAATTTCTCTGGGATATTGTCTCAGGATGGACATTTAGTGGTTTAATGATGTTTAACTCTATTTTCCTTGATCAAGAACTCAGGCTGAAGGTTCAACAGATCAATGGAAAATTTTTCCCCCTTTCCTATCGGATGCAACAGTTATTTAAAGATTGGGCTAATCAGTCTTTGCATCGAGTTAACTTTGAATTTATTGATTATTTGTCAATTCCCTTTATTGATGAATTACGAACTCGCAATTTAAAATCAAACCAAACCGAGTCGGAAATCATCCAAAATTACTTAACTAGTCTAGAAATAGTTGAGGAACTGGCGCAAGTGATTTTCCGGTTAGCCCTGGAAGATACCAAACCAGAGATGTTACCTAAAATTATCTCTACTCCATGGTTGAATGTTTGGGGTATTAGTCTAGACGCGAGCAAATGGGAAGCTGATGGGCTTTTTAATTCCAAAAGTGAGCCGCGTAATTTCAATTTAGAGAGAATTGAAAAACAAATTTGGGAGGCAATTGGCAGATGAAAGTCGTAGAGTTTTTGTCTTAATTTAAACAATTTTGAAACAACATAATTCTTGACTTAAGACAATTTAGTAATTAATGACAAAAATACAGAGGGTTACAAACATGTCTCAATCTATTAGTTCACTAAATGGAGTCAACAAGGAATTAATCATCAGTTTGTTTGATGCTATTGATTCTTCCGATTGGAAATTATTAGTAAAGTACTTTGACAAAGATATTGTCTATGAACGTCCAGGTTATTCAATTATAGTTGGCATTGATAAACTTGTGCATTTTTATCAGCATGAGAGGATTATTGCATTTGGAAAACATCAAATTGAACATATTGTTTGTGAAGATAAATTTGGTTCATGTTGGGGACAGTTTATTGGTACCCATAAAAATGGATCTCAAATTAATGAGAGCTTTAGTGATGTATATTCTTTCGATAAAAATAAGATCATAACTCGTCGGAGCTACTTTTTCCGTCCAGCAATATAATTCTTTTTTTTAAGATTTTTCAAGCAATTTAGACTTACTTAAATAACAAGTTTGGAAGGTGGTTTACAAGTGAAAGTAGTAGAATTTTTGTCCCATTTAAATAGTTTAGACATCAAACTTTGGTTTGAGGAAGAGAAACTAAAATATCAAGCTCCTCAAGGTGCAATGACACCCGAAATCAAACAAGAAATAGGGAAAAAGAAACCTGAAATTATTGCATTTTTAAAACAAGCTAAGTCAGCCTATAAATCCACTGAATTAGCGATTGTTCCGATGTCACGGGACAATAAAATTCCTCTGTCTTTTGCCCAACAACGGCTATGGTTTCTGCACCAACTCTCGCCCGATAGTCAGTCTTATAATATGCTGGAGGCGCTACGGTTAGAGGGTTCACTTGATATTGTTGCACTGGAGAAAAGTCTCAATGAACTGGTTCGTCGTCATGAAATCCTAAGAACTACTTTTCCCTCAGTAGACGGGGAAGCAATTCAGCACATTGCTGAACCTAGTGCCTTTACTTTACCTATCGATGACTTGCAGGGGCTGTCTGCCGAGGAGCAAACGGCTCAAATTCAACAAATGGTGAAGTCTCTTGCCTCCAAGCCCTTGGATTTGGCAGGTGAAGCCCTAGTACAATTTACCTTAGTCAAACTGAACTCCCAGGAACACGTACTCCTGTTGAAGATGCACCATATTATCTACGATGGTTGGTCTTTAAATATCTTCTTCAGTGAGTTGTCTAAGCTATATGCAGCCTTCTCTCAAGGACTCCCGTCCCCACTTCCAGAATTAACCATCCAGTACGCCGATTTTGCTCTGTGGCAACGTCAGTGGCTGACAGGGGAAGTTCTTGAGCGTCAACTCAATTACTGGCAGCAACAGTTGGCTGATGCCCCTCCGGTCGTAGAATTGCCTACTGATTTTCCCCGTTCCCCAGTTCAAACTTTTAAAGGTGCAGTTGAGTCTTTTCAACTGGATCAGGATTTAACCCAACGCCTTAGGCAGTTGAGCCAGAATTCAGAAGCTACATTGTTTATGACCATGCTGGCAGCTTTTCTGGTGATTATTTCTCGTTATAGTGGTCAGTCAGATCTTGTTGTGGGCTCTCCCATTGCTAACCGCAACAACAAAAGTGTTGAACCGCTAATCGGGTTTTTTGCCAATACCCTAGCATTAAGAGGCGATCTCTCTGATAATCCTAGTTTTAAAGAGTTTTTAACTCAAATCAAGCAAACTACTCTTTCAGCCTATGCTCACCAAGATCTACCCTTTGAAATGTTGGTGGAAAAGTTACAGCCTGATCGAGATTTGAGTCGAAATCCTCTAGTACAGGTAATTTTTTCACTCCAGAGTACTCCCCAGTCAGAGGGCGCTTTGTCAGGTTTAGCTATGCAGAGTATGCCTTTGCCCATTGATATCCAAGCCCGATTTGACCTAGAAGTAATCGTTTGGGAAAATCCAGAGGGTTTAGAAGGCGTTTGGTTCTATGACCGTGATTTATTTGACCCTACTACCATTACTCGCATGGGTCAACATTTTCAAACTGTACTCGAGGAGGTTGTGGCAAATCCTGAAGTGCGAGTTGCGGAAATACCGCTGTTAAGCAAAACAGAACGTCATCAATTGTTAGTCGAATGGAACAACACTCGAAGCGACTATCCCCAGTATCAGTGTATTCATAAGTTATTTGAGGAACAGGTAGAGCGCACCCCTGATTCTGTAGCAGTAGTATATTCAGATCAACAAATAACTTACTCGGAATTGAATTGTCGTGCTAACCAGTTAGCACATTATTTACAATCTTTAGAGATCAAGTTAGAGGATAAGATTGGGATTTGTATTGAAAGATCACCTTTAATGGTGATTGCAATTTTAGCCATTCTTAAAGCAGGAGGAGCTTATGTTCCCCTAGATCCTGCTTACCCTTCGGAAAGACTGGATTTTATGATCAAAGATGTAAATTGTCCTATTGTTCTTACTCAAAAGGATTTATCTGAACAACTCCCAGTTGATAGTAGTCAGCAGGTGATAGATATACATTCAAAATGGGATAGCATTGCTAAATACTCAACCGAAAATTTAGTAAATAAAATTACTCCAAACAATTTAGCCTATATTATCTATACATCGGGTTCAACCGGAACACCAAAAGGAATAGAAGTCCCGCATCGTAGCATTATGGGTTTTATGTTTGGGGTTGACTATATTCGCCTTGATGCTCACCAAATTTGGCTACAACATTCCTCAATTTCTTGGGATGCTTTGACCCTAGAACTCTGGACAAGCTTACTTTTCGGAGGGCTTTGTGTGCTTTATCCAGGTAATATTTCTACCCCAGAGGACTTGAGTAAAATTATTAAAGAACAAGGAGTTAACACTCTCTGGCTGACTTGCGCTTTGTTTAACTTAATTATTGATACTATTCCAGAATCTTTGTTGGGGGTTAAACAACTGATAATAGGTGGAGAATCCCTATCTATTGATCATGTCCACCGTGCCTTAGCGTTATTACCTGAAACACAAATTATTAATGGTTATGGACCATCAGAATGCACTGTATTTACCTGTTGTTATCCCATTCCCAAAAAAATAGATAAAAAATCGAATTCTATTTCTATTGGTAAGCCGATCGGAGACAGAAAAGTTTACTTGTTTGATCACAACTTACAACCGGTTCCGGTTGGGGTTTATGGGGAAATTCATGTGGGAGGAGCAAGTGTTGCTAGGGGGTACTTAAATCAGTTAACTTTAACCCGTGAAAAGTTTATTACTAATCCCTTCATAGCAGGAGATATCCTTTATAAAACAGGAGATTTAGCCCGTTATTTACCTGAGGGTAACCTAGAATTTTTAGGACGCATCGACAATCAGGTGAAAATCCGGGGCTTCCGCATCGAGTTAGGGGAAATTGAAGCAGTATTAAGCCAACAGGTTGATGTGCAAGTCTCTTGTGTAATTGTCCGCGAAGATACCCCAGGGGATAAGCGTTTAGTTGCCTACGTTGTGCCGCAACCAGAGGCCACACTCACCACCAGTACACTGCGTCAGTTTCTTACCAATAAACTCCCAGGATATATGATACCATCGGCTTTTGTCATCCTGGAATCTCTACCGCTCACTCCTAATGGTAAAGTAAACCGCCGCGCCTTAAAAGCACCTTCTAACACCAGTGACGTGGATACTTTTATCGAACCTCGTAACCAATTAGAATTCCAATTGGTGCAAATCTGGTCAAAGACTCTTAAGGTTGACAAGGTAGGAGTACAAGACAACTTTTTTGATTTGGGTGGTCATTCCCTGTTAGCGCCTTACCTAATGGCTCAAATTAAGCAGCAGTTTGGTAAAAATATTCCTTTAACCAGCCTTTTTCAAAATCCAACAATTGAAGAGTTGGCAACAATTTTGCAAAAAGACTCGGATGATTTTGGTTCATCCTATGTGGTTGCAATTCAGCCTAATGGTTCAAAGTTACCTTTCTTCTGTGTTCCAGGAGTTGGTGGCAAGCCTTTTTACTTGTCTGATTTAGGGCGTTATTTAGGGGACGAACAACCTTTATACAGTTTTCAAGCATACGATTTCGAGGGAGAATTAGAGCTAGCCACCCGAATTGAGGATATGGCGAGCAATTATATTCAAGCAATGCAAACGGTTCAACCCCAAGGACCGTATTATTTGGGAGGGCATTCTTTTGGGGGGAGAGTAGCGTTTGAAATGGCTCAACAATTAGTGGCTCAGGGACAGGAGGTGGCTTTACTGGTGATGATTGATATTGCTTCTCCCACTGAGCAAGAACATCCTGTACTCATGAATTATCTGAATTGGGATCATGCTCGGTGGCTAGCTGAGTTGATTGAAGTGGCTGAGCTTTCTCTGGGAAGAGAGACACAGATTTCTTATGATCATCTCAAATCCTTGTCTGAAGAGGAGCAACTCAAATACGCTTTACAACACCTAAAAATGGTTAATACCTTACCTCCCAATGCTGAAACCAAGCAACTCAAAAATATGATGGAAGTTTATAAAGCTAACACTCTATCTCAGATTGATTATCTACCAAAACAGATTTATCCGGCTCAAATTACCTTGCTACGGGCTACTGACATTCCTCCAGTTCCTTCGGAAGATGCTGAGGATTATCTATATTTTAAGACTTATTCTGAGCTTTCACAGGATTCAGACTTGGGCTGGGGTGAGCTTTCCTCCGAGCCTGTAGATATCGATTTTGTCCCAGGCAGTCATTTGTCAATGATTGCTGAACCCCATGTCCAGGTTTTAGGCAAACGGTTAAAAGCTTGCATTGAGCAAGCACAGGTAAATCTTTAAATACCAAATCTGCTATCGGAAAGAGCTTCTCATAAAATCCAGAAACTCTTTCTGTACAAGCTTTTTACCTAAATCAGAAAATGATACAAACTGTAAACAGGATTTGGTATAATTGCACGGTTTGGGTAATTGTTTGTCTCTGGAAAAATCATCTTAAAATGTGAGAAAAAAATGGTTCAAAACGAATTTCTTAGCAAATTTGACAATTTAATTCTCAATCCTGTGACAAGAAAGATATATGGTCAAGACGAGTTTTTTAATGTAGGCTATTGGTCCTCAGATACTCAGAATCAAAAAGAAGCCTGTTTTAATTTGATGGAAAAAATTTTGGAATTTATTCCAGAGAAAACAGGAACTATCCTCGATGTTGGCTGTGGTTTAGGAGCAACCACCAGTTATTTACTCAAATATTACTCACCTGCTGATGTTCTAGGCATTAATATTTCCTCCCAACAACTGGAAAGATGTCAACAGAATGCCCCCAACTGCAACTTCATGGTAATGGATGCTGTGGAAATGAAGTTTGACGATAATAAGTTTGATAATATTATCTGTGTTGAAGCAGCTTTATACTTTGATACCAGAGAGAAGTTTCTCAAAGAGGCTTGGCGTGTATTGAAACCAGGGGGCAATCTAGTACTTGCGGATATCATCTCTGAAACGACAGAGTTTTTCGGAGGTTTGGTTGTTCCTGAAAATACTGTCAAAGATCTTGAGGCATATAAAAATCTTTACCAACAGGAAGGATTCGAGCAGGTAGAATTGGCGGAGTCAACAGATGAATGCTGGATAACACACTACCGATATCTAAAATCTTGGATACAAGAGCAATTTCAGGCAGGAGTGATCGATGAAGAAACTTGTAAATTTAATGTGGATGGTATAGACAACTTACTAAAATCTTCACTGATAGATTATGTATTACTTGCAGCAAGAAAGCCAGTGGATAAAGTTTAATTTCGAGTAAAAAGTTGACAACTAATAAGTTAAAGTAAAAACAATGTTTGAGTCTCTATCAGGGAAGAAAGTAGTAATTGTTGGCACAGATTCAGGGGTTGCTCTAGCGGTTGCAAAACAAACAATAGAACTGGGAGCATCAGTGGTACTTTCACACGACTCTCAAGATAAATTGAATGAAGCAATGGAGTCGCTTTCTGGAGAGATTGAGGCTAAAACTGTCGACATTTTAAATGAGGATTCAGTCAAGGCTTTTTTTGAGCAAGTCGGAAACTTCGATCATTTAATTGTAACCTCTGTCGGAGACAGAAATATGCCGCGATCGCTTTTAGTAGAGATGACTACAGAAACGGCCCAAGGTGCGATGGAGAAGTTTTGGGGAATGTTCTTTGTTGTGCGTGCATCGCTGAAAAATATAGCGACTAACGGCTCGATTACCCTAACATCAAGTGTCTCTATATTCAAACCTTCAAAAATGGGTGGGATTTCCGTGATTGCAGCCGCAAATGGTGCAGTTGCAACCTTTGGGCGCTTGCTGGCGTTAGAACTTTCACCGATTCGGGTTAATGTGATTGCCTCTGGACTTATAGAGGATACAAGTATTTGGAGCATTCAAAGTGAGTCTGAGCGCTCCGACTTAACCAAGTGGGCAACTGCTGCCTTACCTGTAGGGCATCTTGGGCAACCAGAAGAATTAGCACAAGCCATGTTAAGTTTGATCACGAATCCTTATGTTACGGGAGTTGTTTTACCTGTGGATGGGGGTGTAACCATGCTGTAATCACAATATAATCATTCCTCGATTATGCCAACTCAAGTTTCTCCATCCCAATCCTCAAGCAATACTTTTTCGGATTTCACTCAATTGTGGGAGAATTTAAAAGCGATCGCAGAACCATACTGGTATCCAATACACTCAAGGGAAAGAGCATTCTCAGAAGTAATTCGTGCCTGGAGAATGCTCATTTTTCTCATTTTCGTAATAATTTTTATTGTAGGTATAAAAGTTTTTAATAGTTTGATCAGTTGCTATCTAATCGATAGTCTGATTGAGACTAAAAATTATGCCGTTTTCATAAACAACTTGTTGCTCAATATTGTTGGGCTTGCTGTGGCAGCGCTTTTAGTAGGGTTTTCTGAATTTATTAGAAAACAAATTGCCATTGATTGGTACAAATGTATAAATAATCAAATCTCAGATCAGTATTTGATCAATCATTCCCATGACAAAATTGATTTTAGAGCTGGCGTTGATAATTCTGTTCAGCACTTATTGCAAGAAATCGAACCTATTATCAGTAGTACTCTGAAATTTTTAACCAATTCTCTGGAAAAAATCTTGGAGATGGGGACTTTTTTAATCATTATTTTGATGATTTCTAAAAAAATTGCTGTTATCATACTAATTTATAATATTTTAGGTAACTTGATAACTGCTTACTTCGATCAACAATTGGTTAAAATCAATCAAGAAGAAATCAAATCTAAAGCTGATTATATTTATTACTTAATTCATGTTAGTAATCATACTGAATCAATACTTTTCGGTCGAGGAGATAACCAAAAATCAAATTTGATGGAGCATAAATTTAATAATTTAATCAGCAGTATTGAACAGAAGATAAATTGGGAGAGAGGTAAGAATATTTTTATCAAAGGATATGAATCTGTTGTCCAAATATTTCCTTTTCTACTGCTTTCTCCTGTTTTTATTGAAGGTGGAATTGATATTGGACAACTTTTACTGGTAGCTTTAGCTTGTATTATATTTACTACGGCTTTAGGAGAACTCATCAGCGAGTTTGGCATTTTGGGAGGATTTTCTAATTACGCTGAACGTTTATCTAAATTTTGCCAGGCATTAGAAGAGGTGACTCAAAAATATAAAAATGCTACCATTGCTTTATTTGAACCAACAACAGCAGCCGAGTTTACAGCGATTCAAGTCAATGAAATTACCCCTGACATAATTGAGGAAAGTAACATCTTGCCTATAGATGATAATTGAACTTTCCTGTAATCGTAAGACTAGTTATTTTCAGATTATGTATTATGTCAAATAAAATTTCTCAAACTCAATCCCCAAACCAGATTCTTTCAGACTTTGCTCAGTTTTGGGAAGATGTAAAAATCATTACTGGACCCTACTGGTATCCAACAGAAATAGGAGGCAGAGCATTCTCAGAGGTAATTAATTCATGGGGAATGCTAATTCTTTTAATCTTATTAATACTTGCACTCGTCGCTACAACTGCTTTTAATAGTTTTATTGGACGTTATCTGGTTGATAGTCTGATTGAGAATAAAGATTATTCTGTTTTCAGAGATAACTTGTTACTCAATATTGGTGGACTTGCTTTAGTAACAATTTTATTAGGTTTTACTAGATTTGTTAGAAAACGAATTGCTCTGGATTGGTACAAATGGATGAATGACCAAATCCTGGATAAATATTTGAGTGATCGTGCCTATTACAAAATAAACTTTAGAAGTGATATTGATAATCCTGATCAACGACTATCGAAAGAAATTGAACCAATTACCAGTAATGCTCTAAGCTTTTCAGCAACTTTTCTCGAAAAAATCTTGGAGATGGTAACCTTCCTGGTGATTATTTGGATGATTTCCAAGCAGATCACTTTTATAATGCTAGTCTATACTATCTTCGGTAACTTAATTGCTGCTTACTTGAATCAAGAACTGAGTAAAATCAATCAAGAGGAACTCGAATCTAAAGCGGATTACACTTATTGTCTAACCCATGTGCGAAATCATGCTGAATCAATCGCATTTTTTAGAGGTGAAAAACAAGAATTAAATATAATTCAGCGTCGATTTAATAATCTTTACAAAAGCATTGAACGTAAGATGAATTGGGAGAGAAATATAGATATTCTGAATAGAGGATATCAGTCTATTATCCAAATATTTCCCTTTTTAGTGCTTGCACCTTTATTCCTTGAAGGTGAAATTGATTTTGGACAACTGGGGCAAGCAGCTTTAGCTTGCAATATGTTTGCTAGTGCTCTAGGAACTTTAATCGCTGAATTTGGTGTTTCTGGACGATTTTCTAGTTATGTTGAGCGTTTATCTGAGTTTTCTGGTGCCTTAGAAGAAGTAACTCAACAATCAGAAAACTTAAGTACGATTCAAGTAATACAAGAAAACCGTCTGGCTTTTGAGAATGTCACTTTACAAACTCCCAACTATGAAAATGTAATTGTTGAAGACCTCTCACTTGCTGTTCAGCCTGGGGAAGGGCTATTGATTATCGGTCCTAGTGGTCGAGGTAAAAGTTCTCTATTAAGAGCGATCGCTAGTTTGTGGAATGCTGGGACTGGTCGTATAGTACGACCTTCCTTAGAAGAAGTCTTATTTTTACCTCAACGTCCTTATATAATTTTAGGAACTTTGCGCGAACAGTTACTATACCCCAATACAAATAATCGAATGAACAACGCGGAACTCGAAGAAGTTTTGCACCAAGTCAACCTGCAAAATGTGCTGAGTCGAGTTGAGGATTTTGATATAGAAGCTCCCTGGGAAAGCATCTTATCCTTAGGAGAACAACAGCGCCTTGCTTTTGCTCGAATCTTAGTTAATTATCCTGATTTTATTATCTTGGATGAAGCCACAAGTGCTTTGGACATAAAAAATGAGGATAAATTATATAAACATTTACAACAAACAGGAAAGACATTTATTAGTGTCGGACATAGAGAAAGTCTATTTAATTATCACCAAAAAGTCCTGGAACTTTTAGATGATAGCAGTTGGCGCTTGGTTGACATTCAAGATTATCATTCTTCAACAGAAACTAATTCTTCAACAGAAATTGACTCTTCAACGGAAACTAGTTCTTCAACAGAGATTGACTCTTCAACGGAAACTAGTTCTTCAACAGAGATTGATTCTTCAACGGAAACTAGTTCTTCAACAGAGATTGACTCTTCAACGGAAACTAGTTCTTCAACGGAAATTGACTCTTCAACGGAAACTAGTTCTTCAACGGAAATTGACTCTTCAACGGAAATTGACTCTTCAACGGAAACTAATTCTTCAACAGAAATTGGTAGTAATTCAGTCTCAAACCCAAGCTCTCAATTAGAACCCCTTTCAAATCCTGGACTTTCTCATCAAGAAATGCAGGCATTGACAAAATATACGCTGAAGACTATTAGAAGTAAAGCAAGTCAAAGAAAAACTGTTGTTGGTAGGGATGGATTTACCTACTTCTATGATAAGAATCCTAGCATTTTAAAATGGGTTAGACAAAGTAAATCTAAAGATGATTAGTTATAGTAGTGCGCTCTCGGTTATTTACAGTACAAGTGTTCTAAGCGATTGCTTATCAAGACTAGATTTGTGATTTGTAAACACACCAGCGCGCAGCGCTATAAGTAAAATAGCAACGATTAAATGCTGTCAAGACAGTACCTTCCTCACTTGTTCGGAAGGGTTGTCGAGCAAAACCTGCTACCACTGTGGGCATGAAATGAAGTCTTTAGACTTATCTGTTCGCCGATGGCGCTGTCGCTCCTGTCAAGCTGAAAATGAGCGAAATGGGACGCCAGTTTAAACATCAAAGCGGTTGGGGCCTCAACAGCAGGGTTAGGATATGTCAGACAGCCTGTGCCTGCAATCTCTGTATGAACCGCTCCAAAAATGCTAACAATTGCTAACATTTTCTTCCTGCTTCACCCTGGTAGTGTCGGCACTATCCAGTCGGCAGGCTGACACGGGCGAGCTGCCCGCCATCGCCACGCCACTTGCTACACTTGGGGAGGCCCCAAGACCGCAGTGGCTAAGATTAATGGCAGCATTTAGATCTCTGTCTAATCTCACTCCACATTTAGAACACTCAAATGTGCGCTCTGACAAGGATAGAGATTCTTTAACCTGACCGCAATTAGAGCAGGTTTTAGATGAGGGCATCCATCGACTGACTACTACCAACTTGGAGCCGTACAACTGGCACTTGTACTCTAACTGCCGACGAAACTCATAGAAGCCCATATCACTTATCGCTTTCGCCAGTTTGCCATTTTTTAGCATTCCCGAGACATTCAAATCCTCAATCACTATCTGGCTGTGGTTCTTAGCTAGATAAGTGGTGAGTTTATGTAATGTGTCTTTACGGATGTTGGCAATGCGGCGATGCAGACGAGCTATCTTGATTTGAGCTTTGAGCCAATTGCTAGAGCCTTTGACTTTTCGGCGATACAACCATTGAAGACGAGCCAACTTTTTTTCGTACTGGCGGTAACTTCTGGGGCTTTGCCAAACTTCGCCAGTCGAAAGTGTCGCCAGGGTTTTTACTCCCAAATCAACTCCCACTGTGCCATTAACAAACTCTGTTGATACTGGCTCGATTTCAGAGCGAAAGCTGACAAACCATCGATCAGCACTTCGAGAGATAGTTACTGATTTGGGCTTAAACCCGCTCGGCATTCGCTCATAGGTTTTGAGTTTGCCCAATTTTGGCACTTTGATCCAGTAATGCCCACATTCAATTGCCCCATCAATGGTGAAACTGTCTCTTTGCCCTTTCTTCTTGAATCGCGGCGGCTTTCTGATTTTCTTGAATGCTTGCTTCCAAGCTAGAGCTAGCTGCTTGAGAGCATACTGGGGAGCGCATTTGCTGACTAAGTAGTACCACTGGTGTTGAGGTTTAACCATCTTGACTAGCAAGACGTGTAAATCAATGGCAGTGGGAAACTTGAGTTTGTCGTCAGGATAGGCCTGATTGTGATCAAGTAAATTTTTGGTCAGCGCTAGTCCCCAGTTCCACGCATGGCGCGCAGTACCCGCGTGTTTAGCTAAAGCTATTTTTTGGTTTGGAGCTCTGATTTTTAACTGAGTTTTGAATCCTAGCAACATTTGTTAGTCAATGTGAGTATTTGTTAGCAAACTGTTCACTGTTGATTAACCCTCAATCCCACGTGCTTTCAGCCGCGGGAATGGGTCAAAAATATCAATCGGGATGACAGGATTTGAACCTGCGACCCCCTCGTCCCGAACGAGGTGCGCTACCAAGCTGCGCTACATCCCGGTGCTGCTATCTTCTTGATCGCTTATCCATGCTATCACAAAGGTGGCTAAGAGGCTCGTATTGTGACATCCTCCCGACGCTAACTTCTTTGGAGAGAGAAGGACTATATTAAAGCCATATTGCCAGAAAACTATGAATTTGGGCTAATAGTCTGAAAACTTATGGATAATACCTTATTTGAGTTCGTAATTTGAGTTCGTAAGTCCTGAAGCCTCAAAAACCTTGAGGGAGAGCGCGGCTGTTTGAAGTGCTAGCGGTGGAGAAGGATACGGGATTTATCCCAACAGCAGGCTCTTCGGTACAATACAGACAGCACAAGTGATCAAAAACTCATCAGCAAATTGGGTTGAAAATCCTGCTTCATACCGAAACAACGGATTCAATTGAATTGCTAGTATGACGGTTTAATGGCGAAAAAATTGAAAGTAGCTCCACAGTTAGATTTTTTCTAACCAAG
Source organism: Symploca sp. SIO2E9 (assembly GCA_010692645.1). GTDB lineage: Bacteria > Cyanobacteriota > Cyanobacteriia > Cyanobacteriales > Coleofasciculaceae > SIO3C6. Next base: position 35,700 of record JAAHGS010000037.1, on the reverse strand, counting down.
GGAGGTACGGCAGGGTTGAGACTGCCGAAACGGTAAAAATTATACCGTGAGCGTGGGTATGCTGTTTTAGACCGCGTAACCTACATCAGCTTAGAATCTCCGTTCTTTTAAAGCGGGGATACCTCAAGGATAAATTTCCAGCCTATTATTCCTATGAAAGCTGTCGGACGCCTCTCCAAGTGGTCATATTATCTGTTAGTTCTGCCAGTGACACTAGGTTTTTGTCTCTGGCAAGGCTGGGCGTGGTGGAGCTGGGCGCAGTCGCCACCTACTCCAGACAAATCGCCGGATTCGGCACTAGACAAAGCTGTACACATTCAGATTCCTTCAGGAACTGCTGCTCAGCAGATTGGAAAGGATTTAGAAGCAGCCGGCTTGATTCGGTCGTTTCAGGCTTGGAAACTTTGGACTCATTGGAAGCAGCTTTTTGACCGCGATGGTGAGTATAAAGCAGGGACATATCAATTATCACCAACTCAGCCACTACCAGAAATTGCCAGAAAGATTTGGGATGGCGAGGTGGTTCAACTCTCATTCACTATTCCAGAGGGATGGTCTCTAGAGCAAATGGCAAATCACTTTGAGAAACTAGGGTACTTCCCGGCTCAAGACTTTATTGCCGCTACTAGAAAGGTTCCTAAAGATAAATATCCTTGGTTACCCAGTGATTTACCTCACCTAGAAGGGTTTTTGCACCCGAATACTTATCAGCTCTCAAATGATCGCGTCTCGCCCCAAGTTATCATCGCTCAAATGCTCAAACAATTTGAACAGAAGGCGCTGCCACTCTACCAAAAAGGACAAAAACCCATGCAGCTAAGTCTTACTGAGTGGGTAACCTTTGCCAGTATTGTGGAAAAAGAGGCAGTTGTCTCCAAGGAACGTCCCCTGATTGCTGGTGTCTTTGCAGAACGTTTGCGACGAGGCATGAAACTAGAAAGTGACCCAACGGTTGAGTATGGCTTGGGCATTCGACAAACTGCTGATCAACCCTTAACTTATGCTCAGGTAGAGACAGACTCTCCCTACAACACTTATCTCAATCCAGGACTACCACCGACTCCAATCGCTAGCCCTGGTTTAGCTAGTTTGAGGGCTTCACTCTCTCCTGAAAAGACTGATTTTCTCTTTTTTGTTGCTAGGTACGATGGCACTCACAAATTTAGTAAAACCTTGAAAGAGCATGAAGCTGCTAGAGATGCTATTCGTCGTGAACGACAATCACAGCAATAAGTGATCTAAGCTTTGATCCTTATCGGCTACCGTGGTCTAATATTGGCTAGTGCAACTACTGCTGTTGGTGACAACAATCTAATTGTGGTTTTCTTGGTGGGGTTAATTAACAGAAAGTTGACTTCTAGCCAAGATAATCAATCTGTCTTAAACTACTGAGCCACCCACGACTCAGATGTGAACGCAGCAATTAATATTCAGATCACGGGTGGCAATCCGAGACTAAACAGGTGTGCTTTGCACCTCAAAACGGATTGTCGGAAGCGTCAGACTACTGCAACAGATAGCAGCATTCAAGGACGTGTCAACCCGCCAGAGCTAAAAAAGCGGACGCTTTTTTAGTCGATAGTAGATGGAATTCCCCTGCCTGTCGGGCCCTAACCGCCCGCTTCGCTAACAGCTCGGGGAAGATGTCAAAAGTGTCAAAATGCCACAATGCAGACTGACTACTGAGCAATTACTTATGTCTTTGGTATCGAATTTACAACCTAACTTAATTCTCGGCGGACCAATCCTAAGTCTGACTCCGGAAATGTTACAGCAACATCAGCTCAAAGGTCTAGTACTTGATGTTGATGAAACCTTGGTGCCACTTAGAGCAAGTCAGGTTTCTGCTGAACTCAGGCAATGGGTAGAGAAGATCAGACCAGTGGTAGCAATCTGGCTAGTGAGCAATAATCTGAGTAAAACGAGGATTGGCAATATTGCCAAGTCACTAGAACTACCCTACATGCTTGGCGCTAGTAAGCCTTCGCGACGCAAGTTAAAAAAAGCTGCCCAAGCAATGAATCTGCCTGTAGAACAAGTGGCAATGGTGGGGGACCGCTTATTCACAGATGTCCTAGCAGGCAATCGACTGGGAATGTTTACCATTCTTGTCGAACCGATGAGCGATCCGAGTATCAACCACACTATGAACCCAACTCGTGACTTTGAAGTTTGGCTCTCTAAAGCATTAGGGGTTTCTTTTCCGTCTTTGCAACAAAACTTAAATAAAACTGATAAATAAAAATAAACCGAAATATAAAGAAAACATTATGAAATTAGATACCTTAGGAAAAATATGAGATTCTTAATGTTAATTCAATTGGGGTCAGCTAATATAAAGACCCTAAAAATACCAAAACTACTTAATAAATCACTTAGAGCGCCAAGTCTCCTAAATTTAGGGGAAAGGCGCTCTAAGATTATGTATTGCTATTGACATCCTCCCATCGCGCTCAAGCGAGGGATTCCTAGCCTCACGATTAGGTTTTTCTGCTTCAACCGTACATATCTAGACACTTTCTTCAAACTATGCCCCCGACATCGATACGTCCACAGACATTCGACTCCACTAAAAGTCCCGATTCCGCAAGCCCTGCGGTACGGTTATGTATCGAAAAAATCTATTCACTTTGCGTCTTTCAGGGGTGGACTTTCCATTGCCCTGTCAGCTTATCCCAGTCTGCCAACTTTTCTGCGCCGTCGCCAAAAATTGCGAACTTCGATCTGTTAGGCTGTCTGTCCCCGTTGTCTGGGTCGGTCAACGACCAAAAATATCTTACCACAAACTTAATTGGAGGCGCGGCATTCCTGAGTGCGCGTCGCCTGGGGAAACCCCAGGCGTTTATGTCGCACGTCTCGTCGCTGAAAGCGAGAGTCTCCTGCCGCGAAGACAGATGACCAATCAAAAGATTGTTGTCAAAGTTGGAACCTCTAGCCTGACTCAACCAGCCACAGGTCAATTGGCACTCTCGACAATTGCCAAGCTAGTTGAAACTCTGACGAGGCTCAGTTCAGAAGGTCATGCTCTGGTACTAGTTACCTCTGGTGCTGTAGGGGTTGGTTGCGGCTGCCTAGGACTAAAATCCCGTCCTCAAACGATCGCTCTTAAGCAAGCTGTAGCTGCTGTAGGTCAAGGACGCTTGATGCGGGTGTATGATGATTTCTTCACTAGTCTGCAACAACCTATTGCCCAAGTGCTTCTGAGTCGTCGCGACTTCATACAGCGCAGCTGCTATGTCAACGCCCACGCTACCTTTCGAGAACTGCTGCGACTAGGTGTAATTCCGGTAGTAAATGAAAATGATACTGTGGCAGTCGAGGAACTGAAGTTTGGAGATAATGATACACTAAGCGCTTTCGTAGCAAGTTTAATTGAAGCTGACTGGTTATTTTTATTAACTGATGTAGACAGGCTTTATTCAGCTGATCCTCGTCTAGTGCCAGATGCGAAACCAATAATGCTAGTTAATAGTATTGAGCAGTTGACCCAACTACAGGTAGAAATAGGTAATTCGGGTTCCCAGTGGGGAACAGGAGGCATGGAGACTAAAATTGCTGCTGCCAGGATTGCTACCAGTGCTGGAGTGAGGGTGGTGATTACAGAAGGACGAAATCCTGAAGCAATTGAGAAAATCTTAAAGGGAGAATCTCTCGGTACTCATTTTGAACCAAACTCTAGAACCGATAAAGCCCGCAAACGCTGGATTGCTCATGGTTTAGTGCCAATTGGGAGACTTTATCTCGATAGTGGCGCTGTGGCAGCAATTTGTCAGGGAGGGAAGTCTCTACTTGCTGCTGGCATTAGTGCGATCGAAGGTAATTTTCGCTTATCAGATGCGGTACAGTTATGTGACCATAGCGGCTCAGAAATTGCTAGAGGATTGGTTAACTACAGCAGTGAGGAATTGCAGCAGATTCGAGGGCGCAAATCATCAGAAATTCCTGCTATTCTCGGTTATGCGGGTGCTGAGACAGTAGTACATCGAGATAATTTGGTATTGACTAATTAAAGTGCCTAGGGCACGGTTGAGATAGAGAGGGAGAGTGGAGAAGATTTTGATTTTGAAATGCTTATGTATCAAGCATTTCAAGCTATATTACTATTGGCAACGGCTTTGCTGATTTTTTTAAGAATGTGTAAAAAATTTGCTGTAATCTTTTCTGCAACTAGCTTTTAACCAATTCCCTGGCCTCAAACTCAAGTGATTTAAGGTTATGATCAACGCATCAGGGTTGAAACCGTAAGTTTCTGTTCCAATGCCCTCTCTGGTTCTACTAGCTGACTAGCTTTTCATTGGTCAGTTAGTCTGTGTCCTACGCCAATAACTGGGATGAACTCAGGAAAAGTTTGCCACTAAGTTAGGAGCCATTTTCCCAACAATCAATCGTTGGGAAAATGACAGAGCGGGTGAGCGAAAAAAAGGGTGGGGGAACAAGTAAGCAGACGCGGAGACGCGGAGACGCGGAGAATTAAAATTCCAACCAAAATTTCGCTCACCCTGACAGAGCTACCCCGTCACCAATGGTAGTGAGTTTATTTAAAGAGTAACTCAGGACTCAGGCAAGCGAGATTAGGAGCTAATTGCTCGCAGGGTAAAAAAGACGAAAGCAAGAGCAACTGTCAAAGATAAAAAATTATCCAATTAGGGCAATGATCCAAGAAGATAAGAATCGGGAAGAGCAAGATCAGCTCAATCAGCTTCTGAGTAAAGATGGACGTTATCAAATTGTCAAGTTTTTGAAGGAAGGAGGTTTTGGTAAAACATGGGAGGTAGATGATCGAGGTACGCCAAAAGTTCTCAAAATTCTGCGTAACGATTTGGGTAAGTCGAAAAACAAAGCTATCGAGCTATTTAAAAGGGAAGCAGAGGTACTAAAGAAGCTAAATCACCAAGGAATTCCCAAAGTCGAGTCAGATTGCTACTTTGAACTCCAGCAAGAAGGAGAGAATCCCCCTTTACATTGCTTGGTGATGGAAAAAATTGAGGGGTTGGATTTGGAGAAATGGCTGGAACAGCATGGCAATCAATCTATCACACAAAAGCAGGCAATTGAGTGGTTAAAGCAACTGGCAGAAATCTTGACTCTAGTTCACGAGCAGGACTGGTTTCACCGGGATATTAAACCTTCTAACATTATGCTCAGACCTAATGGTCAGTTAGCTTTGATTGACTTTGGTATAGCTAGGGAAGTTACGGATACCTACCCCGGAAATCTCAAAAAAGGCAATCTTACGACATTTCGTACACCAGCCTACGCGCCGCCGGAACAAAGTGACGGTAAAGCTGAGTATAGATCTGATTTCTTTGCCTTAGGGCGTAGCTTTGTCCATTTATTGACAGGCAGACTTGATGACAATTGGCGAGATAGCGCTACCCAAATATCTAAACCTCTGGCAGATTTGATTGATGATCTGATAGCTCCGTTGCCAGAGCAAAGACCTAAGGATGCACAGGATATTTTAGAGCGCCTGGAAATAATTGATATAGAGTCTTCTGTTCTCCCAATTGTCTCAGAACTGACTCAACCAACAAAATTTTTTGTAGAGCGGATTCTCAGAAATCAATTCCGGCAGTGGAAAAGGCAGAGACAAATTCCCAAAATAGCCCTTTACGGTAGGACAGGAGCTGGTAAATCGTCTCTGGTCAATGCCATTATGGGAAAGCGGTTTGCTAAGGTTAGAGTAGATAAACCAGAAACCCTAGACCTTGAATCTTACTCATTTGAGCGTAATGGACGGAAATTAGAAATTGTAGATTCACGCGGTGTAGGGGAAACGTCTAAGAAAGATCCGGCATTTCAAAAAGCCATTGATTACATTGTCCAAGAGAAAGTAGATATCCTGTTATTTGTTATTCCAGCTAAAGAGCGAGGGTATGTAACTCAGGATGTTGAGTTTTTAACGACGCTTCGCCAAAATCATCACCAAAAGCATAATACAGAACTACCGATTATCTTGATCATCAACCAGATTGATGTGGTTGACCCTCCCCATGAGTGGAGTCCACCTTATAATCTAAATCTAGAATCTGGGGCTAATTCCTGGAAGCCTAGTAGTGCCAGAGAGCAGAAGGAACTTAATATTATCAAGTGCATTAAAGCTAGACTCGAAGACTACGAAAAACTTACTGGTATTTATGTTCCTGTTTGCGCATATTGGCAGGAATTTGGGGACAGACGATATAACATAGAGTACCTAGAACTACAAATATATAACAGTATCTCTGATGATGCCGTTAAATACGGTTTTGGGGGAGCAACTGCCGGTATCTTACTCAAGAAAGCCATAGCCAGTAAATTTAAGTTGACTGCAGCCTCGTTGACATTCTTTGTGGGATGGATTGCCCGTTTAACAACTTCCATACAAAACTTGCTGGTCATGATGATAGCCAACATTGCTACTCCTGAACAATACAAGAACATTACCATCGAAAAGTTTCTAGAGCAATTGGGTGTTCGACCAACTCAAATCAAATTCTCAAATGTTGCAATGACACTGGCAATTGGTGAAGCCGCAATTAGCTATTTTATTGAAGGCAAGTCCTTGGAAGAAGCTAGACGAGCTTTTGTGCAAGAAGAAGAACATCGGAAAACAGAGCTACAAGATGCACAAACTGAAGATGTAATCAAAATATTGCGAGAAATTGACAGAGAGATAAGCGCACGCTACGGAATACCACCTTTATACGAGGACGGTGATAGTAACTAAGGCGATATTAGCCAATTGTCATCTGACTTTGTTTAAATTCAGTGGTTAAGTCTTTGACAGGTTCAATAACAGTAATTTTACTCACTGGGTTGAAATTTATTGCATAATTTTTACGATTGAAACCATATGCGGAACTTAAAAAAGTTAAAACCGAAAAAAAATTGGTTGCTGCCCAGTTGGAAATTTTGCTGGCCTTTAGTAATTACAATCCTGTTGGTTTGGTCTCAAGCTGCCCTTGCCCAAGAGGGTGATCTAGACAAGAAATTGGATACTATCTGGGTGATATTTACAGCTTGTCTAGTGTTCTTCATGAATGCTGGTTTTGGTATGTTAGAAGCTGGTTTTTGTCGCCGCCAGAACGCTGCTAATATCTTGACTAAAAATTTAGTGGTATTTTGTCTTGCCACAGTAGCATTTTGGATTTGTGGGTTTGTCTTCATGATGGGCGATTCTCAATTGGACTTGAAGATCGATGGTAGTGAGTATACTTTCTTGGGTACAAATGGCTTTTTATTAAGTGAACAAGGATTTTCTGATTATGAAAAGACCATAACAATTCCTATCAAAGCAGCTTTCTTCTTTCAATTAGTTTTTGCTGGAACCGCTGCGACGATAGTATCTGGAGCTGTTGCTGAGAGGATAAAATTAAAGGCATTTTGTTGGTTTAGTTTTTTCTTTGTCGCTATTTCTTATCCCATCACTGGTCACTGGGTTTGGGCAAATCATGGCTGGCTAAAAGAACTCGGTTTTCACGATTTTGCTGGCTCAACGGTAGTTCATGCAGTAGGTGGTATGGCAGCTCTAATAGGCGCTCGTCTACTGGGACCACGCAAATATTTCGAGAATGGTCAAATAGTTTCCCGCTATAAAGAAGATGGTAAAAGAGTACATACATATCCCCATAATCTCAGCATTGCTACTCTAGGTTGCTTTATCCTTTGGTTGGGTTGGTTTGGCTTCAATGGGGGTTCGACGTTAAGCGCTAACCCTGAAAAAATAACTCACATTATGCTGACAACTAACATAGCCGCAGCAACTGCTGCTTTGACAGCAGCTTCCACAACCTCAATACTGAAGATCTATAGAAAAAAACCGGAACTTTCTATGATCATCAATGGAGTTCTAGGAGGTTTGGTCAGTATCACAGCATCCTCTGCCTATGTAGAATTATGGGCTGCTGCTATCATTGGTTTCGTAGCTGGAGGTTTAGTTGTTTTCTTAGTTGACCGCTTCAACAAGTGGGAAATTGACGACCCAGTGGGGGCAATATCAGTTCACTTAGGCTGCGGTATTTGGGGAACTCTGGCAGTTGGTTTGTTTAGTAGTAAGGATAAATTGTGTACTGATAGTGAAGGAACATTATTTGGACTCTGTGGCAGTGTATGGGAAGGGCAATTGTTCCAATTCGCAGTTCAATTGGTTGGTATCTCTGCTGTTTTGGCGTTCACATTTATATCTAGCCATTTAATTTGGTTTGGATTTAAAAAAGTAATAAAAGAAAATATTAGAGTGGATGAAAATAATGAAATAAGAGTGAATGAACATAATGAAATAAAGGGTTTAGATTATACTGTAAATGGCATCGAAGATGCTTACTACGGTTTTAAAAACGAACATTAGGTAGATGCATATGCCCTAGATATTGGAATAAAAAGCAGGGTTATCTACCACCTACCTTGATATTCCTCTTCTTTATTTTCTTCTTTATTAGGACTGTTCGAGCTAATTGCATCCTGAAGTTCTTTGACAATGTTATTAATTGCCACTTCTAAAAACCCTTGACCATAAATATCACTATTACTAGCTTTAACTAATAAAAACATATCGGAACCGCATGGGACTCTGATAATATAACCATTTTCAGCTTTAACACATATATGTTGCTCTGGAGTCCATAGTAGTTGCTTAGTAATACGTTTTGTCAGGTGATCCATTACTCCAGCTATTTCAATTGCACATGCTTTATCCCAATCTCCAATGGGTGATTGGGTGATTAGAAGGCTTTCTTTCCCCAAAAGAGCAACTCCCTGAATACCAGATGTATTATCTTTGAACTCTTTTAGAATTTGTGTAATTTTTTCAATGTCCATACTTGCCAGTCAGTTGGTTGAATTATCTATATATAGTTTATCAAAATTGCCATTAAAGTGCCTAGGGTGCAGTTTAGATATAAGAGTAGATAGGGGGAGGATAGAGGACATTACTTTGCAAGTTATTAAAACAGTAGAAAAGCAATAATGACACTGAAAAATACTCAATCAGTTGACTGATGTAACTTTTCTTCCTCTAATTCTTGAACTTCTTTTTGTAAGAAAAAGTTGAGAAAAGTCCGTATTCCTGAAATTGCTGCTAACTTCCCTAGGGAATCCCAGTTTGGCGAGACAGCAGTTGCGGCAATATCTGCTGCTAAAAGAAACTCTAGAGATAGGGCTAAAGACATTCCCAAATTGAGACGAAGTGATAATAAAGCTTCTTGACGATTTTTTTGTTTCAGGATTGAGGGTAATTTCTGGATACTTTTAAAAATTGCCAAGGCAATAACTAACAGAGCGATACATTCAATACCTATTTTTAGTAAAAACGCAGTTTGCAGTAAGACTCCTTCGACAAAATGATTGAAACTTGCAGCCTCTTCTGAATGAGCATTTTCCGTCGCGGCGGCAATAGTGTAACAGCCTTCTTCCCACGTGATTCTCTGGAAAGGATTAATCCAAAATCTGAAGAGAGAAGCAACAATTAACATAATTTGTGCTTTTTAGTTAGTAATTTATATTTAATTGGGCTTATCTACTTATATAGCAGTCGCCACTATGATTAGGACACTTCCTTGTTCCCTACTCCCTGCTCCCTGCTCCCTTTGAATCAAAATAGAATGTCCTAACTGATATGTCCGTTGCTATACGACTTATCCAGGAGAGTAAAATCCTCAGGGACAATAATCTTCAAAAATCTCTTTATCGACTCAAATCTCTCTATTTTAGAAGCTGCAAATCTACCCGTTAGGGTTGACGGTAGAGTAGGCGACAAATCCCGAACAACAGAGCTTCAGGCCACCTCGCGATAGACTATATCAAGACGGTCTGAATTAAAAAATATGTCTAAACAGCGCGTCAATAACTTTCTATCTAACCTGGCGCTGATTGTCGCTACTGGCTTACTACTGACGTTGCTATGGCAGTTGAAGAGTCTGTTGGTGATACTGATGATTGCCGTGGTACTGGCTTCTACTCTGGCACCAACCATCGATGCTGCTGAAAAGATGAGAATTCCCCGCTGGCTAGGAGTCGTCTTAGTATATTTAGGTTTGCTTGCCACCTTGATTGGGATTGGTATACTCATAGGCCCAACTGTAGCTGAGCAAATTCAGCGCCTCGTGCGGAGATTACCAGGCTATTTAGAGGTTTTGGAAGTGCTTCTCGACAATTGGGCAATGCGCCTTGGGATCACAGAACCACTTGTTAGTCAGGTGTTTGATGCTCAAACCATTACCAATTGGGTAATTCGTTCCAGTCAGGAGTTGCTAGTACGCTCTTACGGGGTGACGCGGGGCATCCTCGGTGTTGTCATTGCCCTGATTCTGGTAGTGTTCTTTTCCGGATACATGCTCTCCGGCTCACGCAAATTAATCAAGGGATTTGTGAGTTTATTTCCTAAGCCCTGGGATGAACGTTTGGCAGCACAAGTAGAACCAATGAGTAAACGTATGGGGGCTTACATCCAAGGGCGAGTAGCAGTGTCAGGGATTTTAGCTATAGCAATTACCTTCGGTTTAGGATTTTTAGGGCTTTCAGAGTTTGCCCTCGGCTTAGGAGTTATTGCTGGGGTGACTAACTTAATTCCCTTTATTGGACCAGTTTTAGGAGCAATTCCGGCTTTAATTGTAGCTATTGCGAAAGGAGGATGGACTTTCTGGTGGGTATTTCTGTTATTTGTGATTATCCAGAATATAGAAACCTATATCCTTGATCCTTTGGTAGTTGGTCCTCAGGTGAAAGTTCATCCCTTCTACCAACTGTTGGCAGTAATTGGTGGTACTCAAGTTTTGGGGATTATTGGTGCCTTGATTGTTCCCCCTTGGGTTGCCGGTACTGCAGTACTCCTAGAAAATCTTTACTTGAAACCGAAAATATTAACAGAGCAACAAGCCATAGCCATCACTCCTGCTGTTGCTCAAGAAAAAGCTCCCAGTTATAAGATGTAGAGCAAAACCCCTGCCTTTTTCTAAAAGGGGGAGTGTCAACACCCATAAAAAGACTGTTCATCGTTCATTGTTGATTGGGAATCTATTTCACAACTACTGAATACTAACCCCATGAACAATGAGCAATGAGCAATTAACAGCTAACCCAACCAACCCAGAATCCCTCTGGCAATTCTATTTTCCCAGAGTTTTGATGAGAGCAAACTTGTCCATAGCCGACGTAAAACCCAACGACCAAAGACTGGTACAATTGGACGCAACAAGCGTTTAAAGCCTTGTTGTAACAGCCATAACATCACTGGTGGTGCCAGCAGCAGCCAGGGGTTATCAAGTATATTCTGTATGTAGGGAATTACCGAACCTGCTACACTCAGACCAGATAAACCCCAAGAAAGCTGATTCAAATTCAGTAATGCTCCTATACGCAGCTTAGCTAGTAGTTGATCAATCAGCCAATAATGAGCTGAAGCCAGCTGGTAACCAAAATCTTGATTCTCTAGACAATCATTCCTAATTTGGTGAATTATATCTCCATCAATGCTAATAACACTCCGCATCATCGCTTCTTGAAAACCATTTCCCTTATCATAATAAGTGCAAAATGTCAACCCAGACTGGGAAAGATTACCAAAGCCAATTAAGGCATAATAGCGTAAATCTGCTAATAAATGCCTAGTAATCTCAAGTTTACGACCTATATCTTGTGCTTGTTGAATTTCTAGAAGGAGATTTTGATCTAAATTGAAGCGAATGCCGTGAAGCTGCACCCGAGAGGGACTAACTCTCTCTTTATCAAGAGTTATATATTGTTCTAGATTTAAGTCGTTGCGATGCCTAACTTTTTGGGAGCGCTTTCGGAAAATCTTTTGGAAGATCTTTTGGAAAAAATGGTGCCACACGGCAGAAATGCCCTTCTTTTGCCGTTACTTTGTCGATGAATTCCAGGGCAATACATTCTGGACAAAACCCTGTCTCAGGGACGCTTGCACTAAACCAATGATAAACTGCAACAGTCCCCGCCACTGCTTTTCACCAGCAGAAACACCATTCCTGTGAATGTCTAGAATCATGTCTCGATGAGGATGGTCAAAAATCTCTTGAGAATAGCGGTTGATGACATCACCGTCTAATTGCACCACTGTTTGGGCGTAAATTATATCTGTCTTCACAGCCCTTTGAATCGCCTCTGAATCAACATTACCAATTTGCTCATCCTGCTTTTTATGCAGTGCTTTGTTACGATTATCCAGCGCAGATTTGAGTTCACTCAGCTTGCGTAAACTTCTCAAAAAACGCCCATTGGTGAGAACTTTTTTTGCCTCCAGAATCTCATTAGGGTTAGTAGGATGAAAGGGATCAGGTAATAGCGTTTGTATTTGTTCCAATTCTACTTCGGGGTCAGTTAGGATTTGATTATCCTCTCCAGCAGCATTCAAAACATTGGGATCATAGAAATCTGAGTTTGGGTCACTCACGATTAAAGTGTACTCTAATTCCAAATTTTTGCGTAAATCAAGATAACGTTCGTGCAGAGACTCGTGAAAATTATTCCTCTCAAGATATTGTTTCGAGATCGGATAAAGATCCCGATAAGCTTGCCAAGCAATAAACTTTTCACCAGTAATTCGTTCGACAACCATTGTGTTAACTTCTAAGGCAGTGATGTCCACCAGAACTTCACCCAAAGAATGCACAAATTCATTGAAACTTTGACCCAGATTAGAAGCCACCGATCTTCTCTTAGTTGGTTGTTGGATGTCAGTCATTTCTGTGGTGTTGTTTTGCCTAGAATTATTCACAGTTTCCAGCTTGCTTATTCCTAATTATTCTAAATGACCGGATTTTTCTGAATCTGTCTGAGTAGCTGGCGATTCACTTTCGGCAGAAGAAACTTCTCTTTTGTCGCTTAATACTTCTTGAGACTGATTAGTCTTAGCAGAAGTATCATTTGGCGGAGGAACTGAATCTGTGGGTTGAATTTCTTCAGTAAGGTTAGCTTGGTCAAAGCCAGCATACTCGGCAAATTCATCCCAGTCCTCTTCAGTATCTAACTGGGCAGCTGAATCTTGGATTTCCGGTGCTAATGCCAAGGGATCAAAATCTTCAACTAACTCATTCCAATCTTCATCCTCTTCTAAATCCCAGGATTCTCCCTCACTAACCGAGGCATCCCCAGACTCATCTTCTTCAAAAATCCAGTCATCCCAGTCTTGATCATTTTCAAAAACATCTATTGGCGAATTACTAGAAGCTGAATCCTCTCGAAGAGTTTGTGATTCTGGTTCAACTGCGTAGTCCCAGTCTTGGTCTAGAAGGGAGTTGGCAGTATCAATATCTTCTGTAGGGAAAGTCTCTCCATCAAAATCAACCTCATTTGATGGCACTGACTCCAACCAGGGTTCTTGTTCATCTGTGTCTTCCCAATCGTACTCCATATTTGAGTCTGGAGTCCTTGGTGTGGATGGCGGTATAGGAGGTAATGACTCCAACCAATCCGAGACAGAATCATCCACATCTTGCCCAAAAGTATCTTCCTCAAAAACCTCTGGAGTTTCTACCGATGTCGGAGGAAATTGATCAGATTCAATGAAGTTTGGTGATGGCACCGGAGCAACATCAACATCAAATACCTCATCCATACCATAAACAGAATCAGGATGCTCCCAATCTGGAGAATCAATTACCCATCCAGCCTCAGGAGCATCCTCTCCTGGTGGCAAAAGTTGCCCCTCAAAATCAGATGTTTCAGGGGTTATAGAGGGAGTGGTTGCACTTTGGCGGTGCATAGTCACCAAAACCTCAAATATTCTTTGTAAACTCTTGAGGTTGCTATAGATAATTTCTTGGCCTTGGGCAACTTGCTCTAGGTGGAATCTTCTTAACTCTCTGTAGGGACCATTGGCGATAAATTGGTCACCAACCTCATTATTGATATCACCATCAATCATATTGATGCGAGTGCGCAGGCGATAACCGTGTCTCGCTTTTTCTGCATCCACATCATCTCGATCTGAAACTACCCAGGTCGTAATTCTCAAATCTACAGCTTCACCAACTGCTAAGGCAAAAGCCTCAGCAATCTTGCCAGCCTTAAGTTTTCTTCTGAATTCGTCGCTCGATGCCATGATTATATTCCAACTGAGTTCGGGCGGTTTGCCGACAAACCAGGCACTAAATTCTTGGCAATGCCTGCCAGGATCACGGCAACTTGTCTTGACTAGAAGGGTAGAGGAAAGAACCTCTATCTCGGAGTTTACGTGAAATCTTCGGCATCTGGCTCATTGTTTTACTGGTCAAAATAAATAACTGTTGCAAGTTCCCCAGATTTTGATAAATAATCCGGCGTCCTTGTTGAATCTGCTCAATGTGAAAGGAGCGCAGTTCAGTGTAAGGACCATTACCTACTAACTTGGAGCCAACTTGGTTGTCAATATCACCATCAACTATATTAATGCGAGTGTGAATACTCGCATCAGCAGTCGGCTGGGCTGGTACAGCTGGATCCTGAATATCTGGATCAGAAGAACACACCCAGGTAGTAATTTTCAACTCAATGGCTTCTTCGAGTGCTAGGTTGATCGCATCAACAATTTCTCCTGCCTTGAGTTTGGCTTTGAATTCGTCGCTAGTTGCCATAAGGCTTCCTCAACTCAACTAATTCCCTAAGAAGTCCCCCAGTATAATCTTTGGAGGTGCGCTTTTCACTACGGAGGAAAACTCCCTTGTGGGTCACTCCTCAATTTAACGGGGGAGGAATTCCCAGCAGTGACGTGACTTGAATGTAGCAAAGATTCGCCCAAGTTTAACAAAATTATCTGGCACGGTGGGAGGGGGAAGGGGAGAGGGGGAGAGGGGGAGATGGGGAGAGGGGGAGATGAATATTGAGCCTCCTGCCTCCTGCCTCCTGCCTTCTGCGGGAGATGGGGAGAGGGGGAGATGAATTCTCCTGCAACCAGAAAATATAAGTTTAAAATGCACACTAGCTTATGAACCATGTTTGCGCAGCATGCGCGTAGCGCGTACCATGAACAAATACTCAGCGTTTTGGTCGAAAAACCTTGATGAAATCTGGATTGCATTCTAGATAAGGACCTTCAATAAGATCGATGCAATAGGGAATAGCTGGAAAGACTGCCTCCAAACATTCTTTAATTGATTTGGGTTTGCCCGGAAGATTGACTATTAAGCTCTTGCCTCGGATACCAGCAGTTTGTCGTGAAAGAATAGCAGTGGGGACATATTGCAAAGAGACTGAACGCATCAATTCCCCAAATCCTGGTAGCATTTTATGACAAACTGCCTCGGTTGCTTCCGGCGTTACGTCTCTGGGAGCAGGACCAGTGCCACCAGTAGTAATTACCAGGCAACATCCAGCTTGATCAATCATATTTTTCAATTCTGTTTCAAGACGTTGCTGATCATCTGGGACTACTCTGTATACAGAATTCCACTCACTAGTTAGATAATCTCTGAGTAAATCAATCACTGCTTTTCCAGAGATATCTTCGTAAACCCCAGCACTGGCTCGATCTGAGGCGGTTAGAATACCGATTTTGATGCTCATTCTGAAACTTGGTTTGGCTAATACAAAAAAACAACCACGAGCGAGAGATAGCCAGTTATTTTAATGGCTGGCAGGGTCACTACAGGGTTTTAACCCGTCAAAGAGTAATATTTCCGAAGTTGCTAATTATATTATTGTAGAATATAAGAGTTGCAACAGGGAAGGAGGTGAGGCAACAATTGTATCGTACTCTAACAACTAGAGCTAGGTTTAGTGATGAAGAAAAATTATTTTGGGAAGACCAATGTCGTCATGCTAACAGCCTAGTTAATTGTGCAATTTATCAAATTAAGCAAAGCCATTTTGACTTTCTGGAAGAGCAAGGAAATGCTTTCACATCTTACTGGCGTGGTGATGAGTTGCGCTCTGGGTGGAAAACTTACAGAGCTAAAGCGAATTATTCGGAACTTTGCTCGACTTTAAAAGATAATGAGCATTATCGCCAAATGGCGGCCCAATCGGCACAGCAATCTATCAAAAGCGTAGTTGAATCTATTGCTAGCTATAACGGGCTGGTCAAGGCTTACTACAAAGGTGAGGTTGACCGACCTAGACTCCCTCGATATCGCCAAAAAGGCGGTCTAGCAGCTGTAACATTTCCTAGGCAACTTCTTAAGTACAAAGATGGCTGCATTCACCCTCCCATCGCAAAAGAGATTAAGCCAGACTTGATTGCTGACATTAAGTTAAAGTTGCCATCATTCATTGATTCAGACTGGGTCAAAGAAGTAACAGTGCGCCCATGTCTGGGTGAGTTTTGGATTGACTGGGTGATTGATGACGGCAAGCAGCCAGTCGAGGTTAATCCCAATCTGGACTATTCCCAAGCATGGGGATTTGACCACGGCGGGAATAACTGGCTGACCGGAGTCTCGACCAAGGGACAAAGCTTGATTCTCAACGGCAAGCGTCTTAGCTCAATGAATCAAGGTTATTGCCGATTAGTGGCAAAGTACAAGCAAGGCAAATCAGAATTTTACTGGGACTCGAACCTCGATAGGGTACAGCGCAAGCGCAACAACCAGATGCGCGATGCCATCAACAAAGCAGCGCGGTTCATGGTCAACAGGTGTCTAGCTGATGGTATTGGCAACATTGTGGTGGGTTGGAATGAGGGAATGAAGAATCGCTCAAATATGAGCAAACGAAATAATCAAAATTTCGTCATGATTCCCACCAAGCAGTTAATTGAGAGGCTTAAGCAATTATGTCCTGAATATGGAATTGTACTAACGATAACTGAAGAAGCCAATACATCAGCAGCTTCATTCTTAGATGGCGATTCTCTGCCAAAACACGGTGAAAAACCCGCAACGTGGAAACCATCAGGCAAAAGAGTGAAGCGAGGATTGTATCAAAGCGCTTATGGCTTCTTAATTAATGCTGACTGCAATGGAGCAGCCAACATTATTCGTAAAGTAGCGACACAGCTAGGTGTCAACTGACGCGAGGTCGGTATGGCAGTTTTGGCACTGCCACAACGATATGAGATGCTTTCCGATTTAAGTAAATCTTATCGTAAGCAAGCGTTGCGTAGCGTGGTTTTAACCCGCGCAGCAACAACCGCTTAGAATCCCCGTTTTTCAAAGCGGGGAGATGTCAAAATTGTGCTTGATCTAATTTGGAAGTTTGGGGGAGCTAAAACAGTTGTGGCATTTTCCGCAATAGTAGAGCAAGATAGTGGGCAACGCAGTAAATCAGGAGTTCAAAGATGGCGCGAACTGCTTCAACAATGTTGCCTTTAGGCACCAAAGCACCGGATTTTCATTTGCCAGATGTTGTATCTGGCAAGACAATTGCTTTGGATAATTTTGCTAGCAAGCGGGGATTGCTGGTAATGTTTATCTGCCGCCACTGCCCCTTCGTTAAGCATGTGCAGCAAGAACTAGCCCAGATTGGTAAAGACTACGCCGATAAAGACCTTGGCATTGTCGCAATTAGCGCTAATGACGCCGCCAATTACCCCAACGATGCCCCGGATTCCCTCCAGGAAATGGCCCAACAGTTGGGATTTACTTTCCCCTTGTGCTACGATCAGACTCAAGAGATAACTAAAGCTTATACTGCAGCTTGTACTCCAGACTTCTTTCTATTTGATGAAAAACAGCAGTTAGTTTATCGGGGTCAACTCGATGATAGCCGCCCTAGCAATGAGCTACCAGTCACTGGTAAAGATTTAAGAGCGGCCCTTGATGCCGTACTCTCTGGTGAGGCAATCAACCCTGAACAAAAGCCTAGTATTGGCTGCAATATTAAGTGGAAACCAGGGAACGAACCAGCTTATTTCAGCGTCTAGAAAATTGATTCAGCCATAAATATTTGAGTAAAGACTGTTCATAGTTCATTAGACATCTCCAGAAACCTCGATTTTGGAACAATAGCATAAGGGTTCTAGCATAATTATTTCCGATGTCTATTGTTGATTGTTCATTGGGAAAGTATTTCACAACTGTCGAATACCAACCCAATGAACCATGAACCATGAAACATGAACCATGAACCATGTTTGCGCAGCATGCGCGTAGCGCTTACCATGAACAGCTTTCTGATTACTCCAGTGCCTTGTGCAAACAAAAAAGGCAAAGCAGTAAGAAAGAAGACTTTTACCTTCACCGTTTTGATCTTTGCCTGCTTCAATCTGACAACTTACCTGAGTGGATGTACAAAGCAACCGACAAATACTCAATTGGAGGAATGGCACCAAGAGGCAATTACTCGGAATGAGGAGATGGTTACCACCCATAAACAAAATGCTCAATCTAACTCAGAGTGGCAACTGAAAATTGAGGGAAAAAACCTCACGGGTGAGCAAATTCAGTTAAGCTTGTCAAAACTTCAGACGCTGGTCAACAAGTCAATCCAGACGCGGGAGCCTCACAATACAACTGCTCCCGAAGCAATTGTCAGTTTTCGTGGTGTGCCTGTCTCAACGCTGCTTGAAGAGTTTGGGGTTGATACTCATGTTACAGAAGTTACTTTTGTTAGCTACGATGGTTATCGAGCCACAGTAAGTATCGACGACCTGCGTCAATATCCAATTCTCATTGCCCTAGAGCGTAATGGCAAAAAAATCTCCCGCTTTGAAGGCGGGCCTCTTTACTTAGTATTTCCTTATACTGACTTTCCGCAGCTCCAATCTAAGTATCCAGACCGCTTCTGGACATTTTACCTCACCAATATAGTTCTAGGGACTGAACCAATACAACTACAAGTTGGCAAAGGTCTCTTAGATCAAACTTTCCTCGAAAAACTGCCGCAAGTTAACATTGAGGAAGCTGTTGGCTATCGTATTGGTTGGCCAGCCAGTAAGACCAAACTCCATGGGGTGCTGGTACGTGATCTTCTGGCAGCTACTGGTCTCCAATTGCCAAAAAACGGTGCAGTTATCATTCAGGGTAAGCCGCCTGTATACAGCGATGCCGCTAATCCCATTCGCTTAGAAGCATCTGAACTCAACAGCTGCGATATTCTTTTAGCCACCCATTGGGGCGAAGATGCTCAACCCATACCGGCGAAAATGGGTGGGCCTGTGACTCTCGCCCTCTCTTCTGATTGTCAAATTCAGTCTGGCAATAACTACTGGGTGACCTTTGTAGAGAAACTAGAGGTTACACCTTGAAGGTTGTTTTATTCCATTCCATCTGCACTAGGATTATCGTCGCCACTTTGCTCTTGATTTTGGCGATTGTCGGTGTTGTTGTCTGGACTTGGGCAGACGACGTCAGGGATGCTTATTACAAGCAAACCCAGCGGGAAGCCCGGATGATTGCCACTGCCCTCTCCAATGCCTGGACGAACGAACTTGTCAACCAGAATTGGAGTCAAATTCGTCTGGGTATAAATCTGCTGCTACAGCGAAACCGTCAGTTTCTCTACATTCTAGTTTCAGACGCACGGCACTCTAACCAGATTGTCGCTGCTGTACCTAGTGATTTTGTTGATCAGTACTTTCCCGATATCGTACCAGCTAAGATTACCGAGGCTGCCCTTGGTGTATACAATGATTCCCGCGTCCATAAAACTGTGATGCTGCGAAATCTTGAGTTTCCTGAAGGCAAACTACAGGCGCGTCGTGGCGAGGCAATCCTGGAAGCTGCCTCAGACATTCGCCAGGCATCTGGTGTCAAAGTTGGCACTCTGCGGATGGGCCTGTCACTAAGGCGAGTTAGGCGTGCGGTAAGACGAGCTATCTACAAAGCTTTAGTTGTTGGCTGTTTGGGACTGGGGCTCGGTCTAATCGGTGCCTACATCCTAGCGCAGCATCTGACTAAACCAGTGAGGCGCTTACAAATAAGTGCTGCTAAAATTGCTGCTGGCGATTGGTATCATCGTGCTAGTATTGACCGTGCCGATGAAATTGGGGCACTAGCAACGTCCTTTAATCAAATGTCTATAGCTCTTGAGGCAACCTTTAGCAGACTCGAAAGAACTGCTAAGTCCTTTGAACGTTTTGTACCAGATAAGTTTCTCACGGCTATTGCTGCTGACGGTATCGAGAACATCCAGGTAGGGGTAGCTTCGACACGCCTAATTACAATTTTGTTTGCCGACATTCGGGGCTATACATCAATGTCGGAACAACTGACGCCCCTAGAAACTTTTACTTTATTGAATGATTATCTTGCCTGCATGGGAAAGGTGATTGAGGAGGCTGGTGGCTTCATTGATAAGTATATTGGTGATGCGATTATGGCACTGTTTGAAGATGAGACTAGTGGTAATGCTCTACAGGCGGCGCTAGGAATGCAGCAGAGACTAAAAATCTTCAATGAAAAACGCCACATCAAAGGCTTGCCCCAGATTAACATTGGTATTGGTATTCACCGAGGCGAGGTAGTTATGGGTACTATCGGCTTTGCTTCACGGATTGAGTCTACAGTGATTGGAGATGCCGTGAATGTGGCGGCACGGGTTGAGGGTTTAACCAGAACCTATAATTGCAGCATCTTGGTGACAGAATCAGTGCTAGAATCCCTCAAGCAACCAGAGTCTTTTGTTCTCAAGTTGGTTGAGCAATCTGTAAAGGTTAAAGGTAAGGTCGAGCCAGTAGGGATTTATGAGTTAATAGTTACCGAAAAGCTATGATTAAAGCCAAGGGGCAAATATAGCGCTTTTCAATTGAGTGAGGTACAGCTTGTTGAAGGGAGAGGGGGGAAGGGGAGAGGGGGAGAGGGGGAGAAATTATTATTGTGGATTGACTTTTATCCAAGAGCTAAGAGGCGTTGTACTTCATTCAAATGAAAACTGCTATAAATAAGACTCTCCAGAGAGGGAGAATTATTTTTAGCATTCATTTAGTTGATTAGATTTATTCTGCAAATCTAAAGTCGCGATAGTTATTGGGAGAATTTTGATGGGAATCTACGATGTTGTGGTAGTCGGTGCTGGTCCTGTGGGGTTAGCAACTGCCATTGGTTTACGCAAGCGTGGTATTGATAATCTTATAGTAATTGATCAGACTCGTACTTTTCGTAAGGTTGGTCAGATCGTTGACCTTCTCCCCAATGGTTTGAAAGCTCTTAAATATTTAGATCCTCAAGCTTACGAACAGGTAAAGGAAGCTGGTAATAAGTTTTTGAATCCCAATTCATCCGAGCACCAAAAGACTGGTTATCAAACTACTCAGCAACAAAAAAACACTAAAACTTCATCTGAATGGGTGCAAAAAAATTTCCAAGGGCAGCGGCTTCACTCCATCCCTCTTGACTACAATCACTGGTTGAAAAAGTATGGGGAGGGTCGAGTTTCAATTAGTTGGTATGATTTGCAGACAACTCTGAGACACATACTTCCTCAAGACTTGGTCAAAGCTAATCACCGTTGTCTTAATGTTGTCGATGAGCCAGAGTATGGGTGTGTTCGGATAGATTGTGTATCTAATACGGCAGCAGAAGCTAACCCCTATGCATATTGGGCAGAGATAGTCCAAGACAATAACAGGCAAACTCCAAATGCCAGGAGTATTCCTCAGCAACTGCAAACAAAATCGCTCCGAGCAAAATTAGTTATTGCAGCTGATGGCATCAACTC
The DNA here is from genome assembly GCA_010692645.1 of Symploca sp. SIO2E9. Lineage (GTDB taxonomy): Bacteria > Cyanobacteriota > Cyanobacteriia > Cyanobacteriales > Coleofasciculaceae > SIO3C6. The sequence continues at coordinate 14,196 of JAAHGS010000037.1, read as the reverse complement.
TACGGTTCGTAAGGTTTTGTATGCAGATAGTCCTTACTGTGCTTTTGCACAACCTGAATACTCTGGGTTTGCAGCAATAGCGTGTAGAGAAATTTCCGAGATCCCACATCATCTCTCCACAGAGCTAGAAGCGAAATTCTTTGAGGATTCCCCAATTCTGACAGTCTTTGATGATCACCTATCGGCAGATTCTACCTCTATAGGTAATTCAAGGATGATGTTATGGAGACGTTCAAGTGGTCAAATGGGGTACATCCTACATATTCCTTTGTCTTTGGAGGAATTGGAGGGTAAGTCTGGAGGTTTGTTAGTTGACTTAGCTCTACAAGAATTGGAGAAAGCTAACTTTCCCGATCCCCTCAGGGAATTAGTGCGTATATCTCCCTCGGTCAACATGCTACAACGTCCATACTACATTCACCGCGCTATTATTTCGGATTCCATACAATTTCCTAGTACAGCTAATTTAAATGCTGGAAATTATACTGGCACAATTGAACCAGCATGGAGTAATAACCGAGTAGTATTCATTGGTGATGCAGCACATGGGATGCCTCCTTTTAAGGCTCAAGGAGCTAATCAAGGATTGGAAGATGCAGGGGTGTTGGCAACACTGGTTACTAACCTCGCCCAGAAGAATAATTGGGATAACACACTAGCTATCTCTGAAGCCTTCGAGAAATATGAGCGTCTTCGTCGCCCATTTATGGAGAGCATCCAACAGGCAACATTGGGACAGTTTTACTGGTCTTCAAGAGAGTGGCAGGAGTACGGACAAAAGGTTTATTGTCGCAATTTTGAACAAGAAATGGAGGCCTTGCTGTAGATAGCTGTTTACTAGGTATTAGCTATTAGTCAAAATCTCACTCAACCTCATACCTAAATTGTGAAGTGCTTAGATGAGGTAATCTCTAAGGCATGAATAATCGCAAACTTAAAGTGTGAAGTGAGTAAAAAAAAGCAAAACTAAAATATGTTTGTTATACTATATTATTGTCCAATGATGACACGATTTTAATTGATAACGAGAGACAATTAAGATGATTTCACACAAGCACAAATGTATCTTTGTAGAAGTGCCTAAAACTGGTTCTAGTAGCATCAGAACTATTATTGGCTCCCATCATAAGCCTCATTTAAATATTTGTCAGATAAGATTCAATATGCAGAATTACTGGACATGCTATGGTGGTATAAAGAACAACGTTTTATCAAGCGCTTATCTGTTATTACCGAAAAAAAAGAGATTCAAGACCGGCAAAAAACAGTTTAACTCCTATTTCAAATTTGGATTTGTTCGTAATCCCTGGGATCGTGTAGTTTCGCTATATCTTCGCAGGGAAGGTCTGCAAATGAAAAAAAAATGACTTTTGAGGAATTTGTTGCATGGATTAAATATAGTAGTAGTACATGTGTAAATTCTATTCCCCACGTAAACCAACTAGATTGGTTTGTCGATCCCCACGGTAATGTACTTGTTGACTTTATTGGCAGATTTGAAACTATTCAGAATGATTGGACAACTATTTCTAAACGGCTGGGACTGACACAAGAGTTGCCTCACGAAAACAAGAATTTGGGAAGAAGCAAACACTACACAGAATATTATTCCGAGGTAACAAAGGAAATAATCAAAGACAAGTTCAGGGTAGATATAGAATATTTTGGATATGAATTTGGGAATTAAGAGATATTGTCAACTTGTATAGCAGTCGCCACAGCTGTTAGGACACTGTTCTATTCCCTGTTACCTGTTCCCTGTTCCCTTTGAGTCAAAATACGATGTCCTAACCAGCATGTCAGTTGCTATAACTGCTCATACCAAAAATCATAGCTTGTTAATTCAGATCTTGCACAAAAAAAATTGAGAGAAGAGCTGATGGTTGCAGTTCTTGTATAGAGATGATTGTCGCTTGTTCTCTTGCTTGATTAATGAGCAAGGTTTTGATTTTTGTCTTATCAGGTGCAAGATCTGAGTATTACTTATTACTTATTACTTATTACTGACCGTATTCTAATCAGAAAGCCCTTGTTCTTTTAAAATGAGAGAGGCTTCACGGTAGTTGTTTTTTAGCAAAATCCTTGCTAATTCGCTATTGTTTTCTCGTAGACCTTCGTAAAAGAAAAATACCTCACCTTGAATCCCAGACTGGCGATTATATTCAATAATTTTACATAAATCATTAGCGCTAATTCTAAAATTACCGACTTTCATTAAAATACCAGGCGATAGTTTTGGCAATTGGTCAGTTGTTAATTGATTGAGAATTTCCTTAGCAAGAGCTTTATATCCTTTCACATTGCGTCGATAAAGCTGGGGATGAATAATGTCAACTAAACCTAGTTTGAGCCAATTTGGACAGTCTTGGAGGTATTCTTGGAAACCAAATTTAAAGGGGTGGGGAGCTATTGATACAATCAGATTTGGATTAATAGCTTTTACTTTTTGGTAAAGACGAGCTAAAAAATCCGTAAGAAGATCAGCACGCCACTGCAACCATACTTGATCTTTAGTGTTTAATGGTGGCTCTTCACCAAACTTGTGACGAAAACGTTGCTTTGTTTTCTGATCATAGCCACCTTCAGATGGAAATGCAGGCACTCTGTCATCACCCTGTATACCATCGACATCGTAGTTTTGGATAACTTCCAGCATCAGGTTCAAAATAAAATTTTGCACTTCGGGATCAAGTGCATTTAGCCACTCAAAGCCATTCTTTTTGAGAGGTTTGTCCTGTTGATCATAAGCAATCCATCCTTTTTTGTAAAAATTTTTCTGCAATCGTTGCTTGTGTTGATCTTTTAAAATTTGATGAGAATAAGCAAATCCATATTCAAACCAAGGAATGACCTTGAGTTTAACTTTTTTTGCTGCCTCAACTACTTCTAGTAAAGGGTCTCGACTTTGTTGTTGATATTTGGGGGCAATCTCGAAATCGACACCAAAATTGTCCTTCATTACTTGGGAATGATACAGAGTAAACCCTTTATTCCAAACAACAGGAAATATTGTATTAAATCCTATGTTAGCCAAAAATTGTATGGCTTCAGTAAGATGTTGTTTGGAATTGAAAATTTGACTATCGACATTGGTAAGCCAAACGCCACGTATCTTCATCAAAACTTTACTTTTGGCATTAGGTACAGCTACATCAAAATGGGGTTAAGCTCATCATAAAAGAAAGTCATAGAATCTGCATAAGTTCTTCTAAATTGATAAGAATGAATAATTTTCCAGAATTTGAACGCCAGGGTTATCAAGTAGAAAGAGAACTCGGTTCTAATCGTGCCGGAGGGCGAGTTACTTACTTGGCAACAATGATCGCAAGTGGGCAGCCAGTCGTGATTAAGCAGTTTCAGTTTGTCAAATCTGACTCAAGTTGGTCAGATTATAATGCCCACGAACGAGAAATTCAGGTGCTGCAAGGACTCAAGCATTCAGGTATCCCCCGTTACTTGGATTGCTTTGAGACTCCAGATGGTTTTTGTATGGTGCAGGAATATAAAGATGCCTCCTCTTTAGGGGTGACACGCAGTTTTAATGCGGATGATATTAAACAAATAGCCGTTTCTTTATTGGGGATTTTAGTTTATCTACAAAATCGAATTCCTCCGGTGATACATCGAGATATTAAACCAGAAAATATTTTGGTTGATGAGAAATTAAATGTCTATCTTGTAGATTTTGGGTTCGCCAGAGTTGGTGATGGTGAAATTGGCATCAGCAGCGTAGTCAAAGGAACTTTGGGATTTATGCCACCAGAGCAAATATTTAATCACCAAATTACTGAATCTTCCGATATCTATAGTTTGGGTATGACCTTAATTTGTTTGCTGACAGCAACCAAATCTAATGAAATTGGTCAGTTGGTGGATACTAACTATCGAGTTAGTTTTAAGCATCTAGTTCCCAAACTCAATTTCCAATGGGTTAAGTGGCTTGGAAAAATGGTTGAACCTAGATGTACAGAACGCTATCTTAATGCTACTGCTGCTTTGGAAGCAATTCCAGCTCACCCCATACGCTTGCCTGAGGCTAAATTTAGTCACACCAACCTGGAGTTCACAGCAAAAAGACTGGGCGAGAATTTAACTCAAGTTATCACAGTTAAGAATGCAGTTCCTGAGACAATGCTTGCCGGTAGATGGGAAGTTGCTGCTCATCTGAGTGATCCACCACATAACCCTAGCTACCACAGCTGGATTTCAGTGCAGCCACTAGATTTTGAAAGTAATCAAGCTGAGTGCAAAATTAGCGTTGATACTAGCAAGTTGATGGCAGGTAAAATTTTCAACCGCCAGCTTTTACTGCATACTAATTCTTTACGAGAAACCTATTGTCTAAACCTTGAAGTTCAAACAGCTCCAATTCCAATTAGAACTAAAAAACTACCAGTAAGTTTCTTATCTATACAGTTTTTGCTTTCTTTGATGATGTCTTGGATTATTTCCTGGAGTGTCCTTATCTCTGGAACCTTAGCTGGATATTCAGCAACAGCTGGCTTAGGTACTGCTGCTGGAGCTGCTGTTGGAATGCAAGCGGCAGCTTGGGCAATGTCGGCAGCTGGAGTCAAGATGGGAGCAACGGTTGCAGCTATAGCTGGCGCTGCGCTGGGGATTGTCACCTTGGCAATGGCTTGGACTGGAACTCTAGCAGTTGCTGGCAAAGTGGCAATAGTTGGAGCAGTAGTAGGAATCGTCGGTGGATTGATAATTGGGATGGTGACTGGAATTGCTGTCGAGAATTTGATTAGAAGACGACTTAGCAAGGAGTTTGCTCTCTGGCTTTCGCTGTTGACGACAGCAGCTGGCAGTAGCTTCGGACTATGTTTAGGTACAGGATTCCTCAATCCTCTGATACTGGGTGCTATGGCGTTAACTAGTTTACCTTTGGCTGCTACCCTGATTTATTTGCCTTTACGGAAAGTGAGATTGATTGGAGACTATCGCCAAGCTGAACAGCATTTAATTAAGCCTTAATCTTTTGTTAGATGAACCACCGTTGTTAAAGTTAGTGCATCTGTTGGCTTACAGTATGGAGCCAATCCTATAGGAGATGTCTAATGTCCTGTTGGTGAGTATAGTCAAACTTGGCGAGAAAGAAGCAATGATTATGGCAACAGCGTCATTGAGGTGTGTTTTGACTGTGCTGGGCGTCTCCGCCTCGACCTGTCCCCGCGTCTTTAATTGTGCCTACAGACTTAGCTATTTACTAGGTATTAAGTATTAGTTAAAATCTCCCTCAACTTAATACCTAACATCTAATTTCACATAGAATTCAGTGAATGAACAAACTTCTCTAACCGATCCATTCCTTTCTCAATTGAGTTCATGTCGGTGGCATAGGAAAGACGAATGCACTCATCGGTACCAAAAGCAATACCTGGAACCACGGCAACTTGTTGAGATTCCAGCAGGGTTTTGCAAAACTCCAGAGACTTTAAGCCAGTTTTACTAATATTGACAAATAGGTAGAAAGCCCCATCTGGCTTGGGACAACTAATTCCGTCGATAGCATTGATGCGCTCAAACATTATCTTCCGCCTCTGAGCAAAAGCTTGGCGCATATTTTCTACACAATCAAGGGAACCTTCCAAAGCTGCGATCGCGCCATACTGAGCAAAGGTACATACATTTGAGGTACTGTGACTTTGAATAGTAGTTACCGCATCAATTAGCTCTACAGGTCCTGCCAGGTAACCCAAACGCCAGCCAGTCATAGAGAAGGCTTTAGCAAAGCCGCCACTGATAATCGTTCGCTCGAATATTTCTGTTCCTAGAGCACCAATACTGAGGTGTTGAACTCGATCATAGATAATCTTCTCATAAATTTCGTCAGAGACCACCAAAATATCTTGCTCTACGACTACCTCAGCCAGTGCCTTAATTTCTGCTGGTGTATAGACAATACCAGTAGGATTACAGGGAGAATTGAGAATAAATAGCTTAGTTTTGGGTGTAATCGAGGCACGTAGCTGCTCGGGGGTAATTTTATAGCAACTGGAGGCATCAGTAGGAACAATTACTGGTTTACCATCGGCAAGCTTCACCATTTCCGGATAACTTAGCCAGTAAGGAGCAGGGATTATGACTTCATCTCCAGTTTCAATGAGGGCTAACATCATGTTGAATAGGGAATGCTTGCCTCCATTAGTGACAATTACATTGCACCTTTCATAAGCAAGAGAGTTTTCTTGACGAAGTTTATTAGCTATCGCCTCTCGTAACTTAGGTTCCCCAGCCGCTGGTCCATACCTAGTTTTACCTGCATCCAAAGCTGCTTTGGCAGCAGCCCTGATATGCGCTGGTGTGTCAAAATCAGGTTCCCCAGCGCTGAAACTACAAACATCCAAGCCTTCTGCCTTCATCGCCTTTGCCTTGGCTGCAATTGCCAGAGTTAGGGAAGCTGGAACTTGACCAAATCTTGCTGCTAGTTTCATGCTTACTAAAATTGAAAATATGAACTGGGGGATGCACTACTTAATTGCACTGTACAGGCGCTAGGCAACGCCTTGACAATTATTTTAGTCTCTCAGAATAATTTGCCATTATGGGGCTTATTAGCTTTTTCTTGATTTTTTATAGCCTTTCCTTGCAAATGTAAACTATGCTGCGAATGGAATGATGGTAAAAAGTTAACTTAAGTAACAGAAAGACTACAAAATATATCTTTCCTAAAATGATGTGTTTTTTGGCTTTCTATCAATGTCACTGACTCGAAACTTGAATTAATATTCTCAATTAGCAAGTCCCTGTGGTTAAGTCCCTGTGGTTAGAGGATGTTGCAGATGATAGAAGCAGAAAGATACTACAGAGTTCTGGAGCTGGAGCCAGGAGCTTCACCAGAGGAAGTCCATCAGGGCTATTTAGATATGGCCTGGGTGTGGCACCCAGATCGTTTCGTTGATCATCCACGACTGCAAAGGAAAGCTCATCATAAGCTTCAGCAACTCAATGAAGCTCATGAGCGCTTGCGTTCTTTCCATTCAAATCCTCGCCAGCAGGATTTACTTACTAAGTCCAAATCTCAGACCTATAGGCACTCATCTAGACATTCAAATGAAAAGTCTCTGACTCAGAAGTTTTCGCAATCGGCAGCGACTCGGACTGCCTCAGGAAAAAGCAGAAACAACTATAAAAATGTTGTACGGCGCTCTGTTGTCAAAACTAATAATTTTGATGCGTGGTTAGATTGACTTACACCCCTAGGAATGTCAAGGACACGCGAACCTGAAGGCTTTGGCCGTGATCTCAGCCTTCAGGTGATCCGAACTCATCCCACCCTTAAAAGACGTGGGCTTTGCTCGTTTTTCTGTAAACCAAATCTGTGACAGCTTCTTTACAAGGGGCTTGCTTGATTACACTCAGGCAAGTCCCTTCAGCTTTGAAGTATAATTTAACTAGTTCTGGCAAGAAGTCTCCCGTTATAATGCGTAGCATTTAACGGTGAGATGAAGAGGAGCGTCTGAGTGACTTTAGTCGCAACAATAAGCGCTATAACTGCTTAGATCATAGACTGTGATGGGGAGGAATCGCTAACACCTACTTAAACTTAATTGGTTAAACTGCACAGTAACTATTTCTCTCTATACAATCTATCCATCAAGGAGACAAGGTCGCAACTACGGTGGAGGAAAGCCCGTGGAAACTTCCCCAGAACACCTCTGGAGCCAGGTATTGGAACGTCTAGAGCTCAAACTTAGCCAACCAACTTTTGAAACTTGGCTCAAGACAACCAGCGCTGAGCAGCTTGACAATAACTGCTTAGTTATTCGCACTCCCAATCCCTTTGCCAGAAATTGGTTGCAGAAGTACTATCTCAAAACAATTGGTGATGTTGTACAAGATATTTTGGGGCAGCCGGTAGAAATTTACTTAACTACTGCCACGGGAGAGAATAACTCTACCATTGATAAAACAGACAATTGTTGGTCATTACCCATAACTAGCACTAGCACACATCACAAATCTAATCATCCCCCTGGAGCTACAGAGTTAAATCTGAAGTACGTTTTCTCCAGCTTCGTTGTCGGCTCTAATAACCGCATGGCCCATGCTGCTGCTTTAGCAGTAGCTGAATCTCCAGGACGAGAGTTTAATCCTCTGTTTTTATGTGGCGGTGTTGGCTTAGGCAAAACTCACTTGATGCAGGCAATTGCCCATTACCGTCTTAGTCTGCATCCTGAGGTAAAGATCTTTTATGTTTCCACAGAACAGTTTACCAATGATCTGATTGCAGCGATTCGCAAAGACAGTATGCAGAGTTTCCGAGAGCGTTACCGAGCCGCAGAAGTGCTATTGGTGGACGATATTCAGTTTATTGAAGGCAAAGAATATACTCAGGAAGAATTTTTCCATACTTTTAATACTTTGCATGAAGCTGGCAAACAAGTAGTTCTAGCTTCAGACCGCCCTCCTAATCAGATTAATAGCTTACAGGAACGTCTTTGTTCCCGCTTTTCTATGGGTTTGATTGCTGATGTGCAGTCACCAGATCTAGAAACGCGCATGGCAATTTTACAAAAAAAGGCAGAAGAAAAAAATATACGTCTGCCGAGAGATGTAATTGAGTACATTGCCACAAAATACACTTCCAATATTCGGGAACTAGAGGGGGCATTAACTAGGGCTGTAGCTTACATTTCCATTTCCGGTTTGCCGATGACAGTGGAAAATATTGCCCCGATACTCAACCCACCTGTACAGAAATTCAAGGCTGCCCCCGAAGTGGTTTTGATGACTGTGGCAGATGCTTGCAATGTTTCAGTCAAAGACTTAAAAGGTAACTCCCGACGTCGCGAAATCAGTTTTTCGCGGCAAATCGCCATGTATTTGATGCGGCAGCATACGGATTTGAGCTTACCGAGAATCGGTGAAGAATTTGGTGGCAAAGACCATACCACGGTGATGTATAGCTGTGATAAGATAACTCAGCTACGAGAAAGCGACGGGAAGTTGGCTCAGACCCTGCGCCAATTAAGCGATCGCATTAACCTTGCTAGCAAAACCCAAAATCAAGGTTGAGCTTGTCAGAGGGAGAGGATGGATTCAGTGCTAGTTGTCACTGAGTATAAATACCTTGTGGAAAACTTTACGTAGTTTTCCACAGCTTTTCCACAGGTATTAAACTTGGAAACCTTGGTTTTCCGTTGATTCTGGTAGTTTTTCCACATTTTCCACAGCTATTGCTGAGTACGATTGGTGGGGAAGCGCCAGCGCCAAAGGCGACTGCTGCAAGGAGCTAGCATGGGAGTTTTCGCCTTCGACTCCTGAAATCCATAAAATTCATGGGTTCAGAGCAACTACAACTCACCAACTTTCAAGATAGCGCTTCAATTCCCGCGCCATGCGTTGAATGCCCCGACGCTCATCCTCTCTAATAAAGGGCAGAAAAACGTGGCTGAGGATTCCAGAATAATAGTTCTTGTGGAGGTATTTAGTACGACCAACACCAATCTCTTGTAGCTCAAAGACAGACTCATTACGAAAACCAGGAATTGAAGAAATCCAACTGAGGCAAGCTGACGGCTGAACTCTGGTTACCAAAGGTTCAAACTCTGTCTCCTCCTCATTAGGAAGTCGTCTCAGGGAGAGGAAAACCTCTTGCCCCTGTTGAAAAGGAACTTTTGAGTCACAATCAAACAGAAAAGTGTTCCAGTACTTCCACTGTTCTTTGCGCAACAAAACCTCCCACACTTTCTGTTTGGGGGCATTAATCTCAATTGCAGTATAAAGACTAGTCATAAAGTATGGTGCTTTAAGGCTAAAAGTGTAACTAAGTACAATTGCTAGTTGGCACACTACTATAGGCTAAGGTTATTTTGAGCTTAGCTTCGAGCTTTTAAAAATTTAAAACAGCATGGTAGACCTGACACCAAACCCTAGCTTCAGTTTAACGATTCGCTTACAATTACCCAACACGGCGGGCATGTTGGCAAGCGTTACTCAGGCAATCGCCAAGGCTGGCGGCAATCTGGGAGAGATCAAGCTCATTGAGCAAACTCGGAAGATTTCTAGTCGTGAGGTTACTGTCGATGCCGCCAGCACCGAACATGCTGAAAGCATCGTGCAAGCGGTTAAGGAACTCGAGAATATCAAAATTATCAATGTCTATGACCGCACTTTCAACCTGCATCGCGGCGGCAAAATCAGCATCCACAGTAAGCTACAACTGACAAATCAAGAAGACTTGGCAATGGCATACACCCCTGGTGTTGGTCGCATTTGCAATGCAATTGCTTCTGATCCAGAACAAGTGTACTCCCTCACTATTAAAAACAACACTGTTGCCATTGTCACTGATGGTAGTGCCATCCTCGGTTTAGGAAACTTGGGTGCACAGGCAGCATTGCCAGTCATGGAAGGAAAAGCAATGCTGTTTAAAGAATTTGCTGGTATTGATGCCTTCCCCATCTGTCTAGCTAACCAAGACACAGAAAGTATTATCGAAACAGTCAAAAATATCTCTCCTGTCTTCGGCGGCGTCAACCTCGAAGATATCAGTGCTCCCCGGTGCTTTGAAATCGAAAACCGACTCAGACAAGAGATCGATATTCCAGTCTTTCACGATGACCAACACGGCACGGCAATTGTCTCTCTGGCAGCTTTGATTAATGCCCTGAAACTGGTCAAGAAGTCCCTAGAAGATGTCCGAATTGTGATTAATGGGGCGGGAGCAGCAGGGGTAGCGATCGCCCGTCTACTGCGCAAAGCCGGTGCTGGTAAAATTGTGATGTGCGACTCTAAAGGCATTATCAGCAAAGACCGCCCTAACTTAACTGGGCAAAAACGAGAATTTGCTGTTGTCACTGCTGGTTGCCTTGCCGATGCCCTATCGGGTGCTGATATATTTCTCGGCGTCAGTGTGCCTGGTGTAGTTACCCTGGAAATGGTGCGATCGATGGCAACAGACCCAATAGTTATGGCTATGGCAAATCCGATCCCTGAAATTCAGCCAGAGTTGGTAGCAGATGACGTGGCAGTGATGGCAACAGGGCGCAGTGATTACCCAAATCAGATTAATAATGTCCTTGCTTTTCCCGGTGTCTTTCGAGGAGCATTAGACTGTCGGGCATCAGCGATTACTGCCAATATGTATCTGGAAGCTGCTAGTGCAATTGCCTCCCTAATTAAAGCCACAGACTTAGACCCAGAGTATATTATCCCTTCAGTCTTTGACGAGCGAGTTGTCACGGCGGTTGCTGGTGCTGTACAACGCGCAGCACGGCAAGATGGGGTAGCTTGCCGATAATAAGCTAAGAGGGGGAGGAGGGATGCCAAGTTTTGCATCTATACGATAGAGGATCAAAACCTAATACAGCAAACAATGGCTCGAAACTGTTAAACTTCTTTAATGAGAATGCAATTGCAGCCATCTGGGTCAACGTAATCCGGAAGAGGCTAACAAGCCTTTGAAGCATACCTTTAGACGGACATCGCTCAAACTACCATGTATACCTCAGAAAGGCTTAAAAGTAACCTTCACACTGCTGCCTTCACCGGCACTAGTGTGACACATTCCGAGGATGTTTACATCGGTGTAGATGATACTAATTACTACTACCGACCAGCAAACAATTTAGCTGAAGCAGCGATCACAATTCATCAACTGCTCGAACAACTTGAGCGGACACACTCAGCTACAACTCAAGCTCAAAAACAGATTATTGCCGCAGAAGTAATTGAGCGAGAAATCAAGAGCAATCAAGTTCTTAAAGCTCGTCTGCGTGCAGCTTTCGAGGCAGCTGGAATTAAAGCCTTGAAGGCTATATTCAATCATCCTCATGCTCAAGTTCCCGTTGAAACACTTAAGGTTTGGATGGAATTCGAGTAGAGATTGGCAATGGGGCGACTAATTTTGACAAAATTTTAGGAGCATGCCTCTAAAAACTGCTCCAGAGTTCAGGGGTGGCATTTCAGCTGAGATGTCACCCCTGAAAACTTCCGAGTGATAAGCTGTTGTGCATTAAAAATGCACAACAGCAAGACAGGAGGCAGAAGGCTCCAAGGCAGAAGGAACAAGAGTTTCAGCCATGAACTAATATCAAATAAATATATGATTTAAATGCATAACAGCTTAGGTCATATGGTGAATAGGGCATCTTCACATTTCTAAGTATTCTAAAGTCTTAGCGGGTTTTTTACTTTTTACTATTAAAGTTTATCTAAAGAGAATTTCCACAATTGAAGTTGTGGGAATTGATTATAGACCCTCAACCAATGGCAGAAGTCAAATCTTCTCGCTCAGCAGACACTAGCTCAAGGAGAAAAGCCATATGCTCAGATTACTTCTAGTGGGAAGTTCGATCTTCGCCCTCTTATTCGCCAGTAGCCTCCCCACTCGTGCCCAGGATGAAGCACCAGCTCCAACTCAGGAGCAATCAACTCAGGAGCAACCGGAGCAAGAACTCGGGGAAGTTACCGAAGTCAGCCAAGAAGAACTCAAGCAATTTGTTGAAACCATCAAACTGCTACAAGTTATTGAGGAACAAGCAAAAGTCGAAATGCTTAAAACTCTGGAAAATCTAGGTCTAAACCCCCAAGATTACCAAGCCTTTCTCCAAGAGCAGCAAAATCCTGATCAGCAATCTCAACCACAAGTAACAGAGGAACAAAAACAACTTTTTGAACAAGCTCGTGAACAAATTACAGAAATACAGAAAACTACTCAGTCTAAGATGCAAGAAGTTGTTGAAAATGAAGGCATAGGCATCGAGAGCTTTAGTCGGATTTCAACAGCAGTTCAAAAAGATCCAGATCTCCAAGAAAAAGTCAAGCTGCTTCTACAAAGTTAGCCTATCCTTGATGGTTCTTGATTGATGGTTCTTTACAACTTCAATGAGTCATTAAAAATCAACTAAATACTATGAAATGACAAGCAATTAAGCAGTTGTAGGAGTTCAGAATCTTAGCTTGAACTCCCCTACCTGAGAATTTCTTCCCCTCTTGAACAGAAACCAAACACAAGAGGCGGTTTTGCTACATAGTAATAGCTTTTCCTGTTTCTGCCGAGTTGCACAAATTATCGGCAACCATGAGAGCGTAATAACTATCTATCGGAGAAACATACAAGGGTTTTCCTGCGAGTAAGTAATCTAATACCATTTCAGTGTCTTTGACAAACAAGCCGCGTCGCCCAGCAACTTCAATGGGTTTCCTTTCCTCTCCCCGGATCATCGTACCTTGCTGACCTTCAAAAATCAACGTTCCTTCCTCTGCGTGAACCTCAAACTGGCGTAATGCCTGCCAGAAGGTTTCTCCTTTACCGTAAGTTACTTCTGCGATTAGACCACTTTGAAAGCGCATTTGCCCATTACATAGACAGGCTTTGTAGTACTCAGAGTTGTCCCAAAACTGAGACTGGCAGCTAACACTAGTCACTTGACCAAACAAGTTAGTGAATCTGTGAACGTGGGGAAGGGCTGCTTTGAAGGGGAAACCAAACAATTCTGGGTGGTAAGTCCAGCGCTCAGGTGCAGGGTGTTTAGGCACCATGGTAACGTAACGGGCATAAAAAGGTTTGCCAATCTCAGGCAAGAATTGCCAGAGGGCTTGATGTAAACCGCCCAGTAATTCAATATGTTCGACATGGAGCAGCTTGCCCTTAGCCTGGGCAAGGGCAATCAATGACTCTGCTTCTGAGGGGTTGAGGGAGAGAGGATATTCAGTAACAACGTGTTTCCCAGCTTCGAGCGCAGCGCGGGCGATTACCCCATGATCACGATTGATCGTGCAAATAAACACCACATCGATATCTGGGTGTTCCACTAACTGCTGCCAGGGCTCTATCAATGAGGTTGCATAAGTGTGAGCAAATGCTTTAGCTCTTGTGAGTGTATGAGAGCTGATGGCAACTAAGTGTGATCGCCGGTCTTTCTGCAAAGTCTCGGCTCGTTGAGAAGCTGCATAGCCAGTACCAACAATACCAGCTTTAATTGGTTCAGTAATAGTATTAGTTTCAGTCACTAGCAGTATTAGAAAATTGTAACTAATGGCGAGTTTGAGGGGTTAGAAGAGTCCCGCGCTGTAGTGGCGCACAAAGCCCGCCACTACATTGAGTACATCCTTTGTTGACATCCTCCCATCGCGCTCAAGCGAGGGATTCCTAGCCTCACGATTAGGTTTTTCTGCTTCAACCGTACATATCTCGACACTTTCTTCAAACTATGCCCCCGACATCGATACGTCCACAGACAT
>JAAHGS010000369.1 GCA_010692645.1 Symploca sp. SIO2E9 | reverse complement strand
GTGCTACGAAAAACCTACTCAACTCTACTAAAACCTGTTAAAAGCTAGTAGTGAAGATGTTTTCTTCCTGCTTCAACCAAGGGAGTCGGCTCCTACTTGTCCACAGGCAAACCCCCTATAGCCTAGGGTTCTAATGGCTTTAGCTTGCCACTTGGGACACTCTCCAAGTTAAGCGCTGCATTTAAGTCCCGATCAACAACATAACTACACTTGCAGCACACATAAGTGCGCTCCGAAAGTGGCATTGGCTGGACGTTCCCGCAGTTATGACAGGTTTTCGACGAGGGATACCAGCGCTCAACCAGCATCACCCGATTGCCATAGTGCTTTTGCTTATAGCCCAACTGCCGACGGAACTCATAAAAACCCAAATCACTAATTGCAGAAGCTAGCTTATGGTTAGCTATCATGCCAGCTACGTTCAAGTCTTCTATGTGAATGACCGCGTATTTCCTGCTCATTTCCGTTGTGGTCTTGTGCAAGAAATCTTTACGAATGTTGGCAACATGGGCGTGGGTTTTAGCTAGCTTAGCGTAGTGCTTTTTAGCGTTATTTGATGCCTTGACACCTAACCGACGATTGCCTAATACTTTATTTCTGTTGCGCCACTGTTGTTTCCCTAGCTTGGTTTTCGCTTTCTTATAGGGCTGTGGTGCAACGTATTTGGAACCGTCCGAACAGGTAGCAAAACATTTAACACCTAGGTCTACTCCTGTTGGTTCAGCTACTTCATGCATTAGAGGGGGCAACCTCTCAGCATCTACCGAGAAAGATACGAACCACCTACCTGCTGTTTCACTGATAGTAAAGGTCTGTGTTACGTAGCGACAAGGTAACGATTCCTTAAGCCTGAAAGTACCCACAGTCGGTACTTTGATGCGCTTGCCAGCAGCTAAAACTACCTTGCCGTTACTATTGACAATAGAAAACGAGCGCCTGTCTTTTTTGCGTTTAAACTGGGGGGCTTTCCCTAAGCCTTTATGCCATCTGGAATAAGCGTCTTTCAGACTTCTAAATCCAGTCTGATACACTCTGGATGACAGCTTTTTAGTCCACGCGAATTCTGGCTGCTTCTTCGTAAAATTGGTAAAAGTCTTTTGGATTTCATCAATCTTTTTACTTGAGCCACCTTTGTCCTTTTTGTGGTCTAGCTGCCGCATTAAAGACAGACCATAGTTGTAGATGAATCTGGAGAAACCAGCATGTTGCGCCATCTTGGTTCTCTCTTTATTATTTAATTTGAATTCGACCTTGATGGCGTACATTTTAGTCCTCTACAGTTCACTCTATTTTAGACTAATTAGTTTGATTTTTTGTCCCTACAATCTAAATCATCAGGGTCGCCTAGCTTTTATAAGGTTTGAGCAGGTTTTTCGCTATCTATTAGTAGCTC
>JAAHGS010000368.1 GCA_010692645.1 Symploca sp. SIO2E9 | reverse complement strand
TGGAAAACTTTAACTTTCTGACCTATCTCCATGAGAGCTTCCAGTAATGATTAACTATTCCAAAGATGAACAATTCCCAAGTTTAGCGGAATCGAGCACCTAGGTTGATATTTTCCCAGATTGTAGACTGGATGCGTACTCTAACTTTCTAAAAATCTAGAGGTAAGTGCTTTTCAACCCCCACAGCAAGGGGATAGGAGCTTATAACGATGATTCAGCTTGTACAAAAAAAAATAACATTTGAAGAGTTTCTGGAGTGGTATCCGGATGGGCGAGGGCGTTATGAACTGCATGAGGGAGTCATTGTTGAGATGAATCCAACCGGAGACCATGAAGAAGTTGCCGCTTTTCTCAACCGCAAGCTGAATGTAGAGATTGATCGCCAAAGCCTACCCTATTTCATTCCTCGAACCTACCTTGTCAAACCTCCTCGTTATTGTTCAGGTTATCAGCCCGATATCATGATTTTAGACAAAGAGGCCTTGCTAGATGAGCCTCTGTGGAAAAAGTCATCAACGATCTCACAGGGCAAGTCAGTCAAATTGGCGGTAGAGGTTGTTAGTACTAACTGGCGAGATGATTACCTAACTAAAGCTAGGGATTATGAAGAAATTGGCATTCCTGAATATTGGATTGTTGATTATTTGGGGTTGGGCGGTAGACGCTTTATTGGCAATCCCAAGCAACCGACTTTTTCGGTTTACCAGCTAGTTGAGGGTGAGTATCAGGTTAGTCAGTTTAGGGGGAATAAGTGCGTTGAATCCCCAACTTTCCCAGAGTTGAATTTTACAGCACAAGAGGTTTTTAGTGCTGGGGAATACCAATTAAAGTTTTAATGATGCTTAAGTACAGTTGGCTGCTCAAAAGCTAAATTCTGGCACTATTGACTCTTGATCTTGCCAAAGTCTGTCCCAGTATTGTTCCCAGATTTTGCACAAACTTGAGTGAGACTGATCATCATACTGTTTATTGTACTGTTTGTAGTCTATTTCTATTTCTATCCATAATTGCCGCAGTTGTTGCCAGGTAGAGCATTTTTGAATTTGACAGGCGCTCGCATTTTGCCATTGTTGCAGTTTGCGGTAGCTGATGAATTGTCCGCCGCAGTCGCGGCGATGGACGAAAATAATATATTTCCAGCATTCGATGCGCACAATTAAGTGTTTGGGGATGTTGAGGAGTTGGGCAATTGCCTTTACACTGATGCGGAATTTCTGGGATGGTTGTAGGCGGTGAAATAGTTTAGTCATGATGGCTTTGCTGGATATTTGCTGGTAGATTTGGTAGCTTGCTAAGTGTTCGTTTCTGGTAAATCAAACCGTTCATTTAAACTTGAGGAAATCTAAGGGCGTCCTCAAGACGCAGCTCGAACAGTGAAGGCTGCGGTTCTGGGGTCAGGAGTCCCGCCTGCCATCAGAAGTGCCTTGCAGCTTCCCACTGAGC
>JAAHGS010000367.1 GCA_010692645.1 Symploca sp. SIO2E9 | reverse complement strand
CAGTTTTAGTCAATGGCTCAGAAGCTCGAAAATTTAACCCTTTAACCAGTGATGGGAACCAGGTTTTGCCGTTGAAATTAACTTTATGAAACTTGATAGCTTGAGATGGCTGGCGACAACTTCTAAAACCAGCTTTTCCCTTTTCGGCTTGGGCTTGCTTCCAAGCATCCCAAGCCTCAAAAATAGCGTTCTCTTTTGGGTGAGAAGGTGCGCTTTTCACCCAATCAGGCAAGCCTAATCCTAGTACATAATCTCGTAGTGAGTAAG
Source organism: Symploca sp. SIO2E9 (assembly GCA_010692645.1). Taxonomy (GTDB): domain Bacteria; phylum Cyanobacteriota; class Cyanobacteriia; order Cyanobacteriales; family Coleofasciculaceae; genus SIO3C6. The sequence continues at coordinate 1,311 of JAAHGS010000367.1, read as the reverse complement.
CACTGGTTATTCTTTCTCCCGCCTTCAATGCTCCAATCGCTTTGTTGTAACAGTAGCGAGACGCTGATAGCCAAGACTTCCATTTTCTATGTAAGTCTGGTTCTGGATAGACTCTAATTTTTTGGGTTTTATTAGGCTGGGGCCTTGTCTTTTTGTGTCTGGGTTTCTGCTTGTAACTCTTTTTTGACTTGGTTTTCAATCCTTCTGATGGAATAGAGTCTACTGGAGAAGCTATGAAGGATAGCGACGATATCGGCAACCAATTCTTGTTGGGGAGAGAGACTGATTTGGTTGAGAACCACGACTTTGCAATCAAATTGTTCACACAGCCACTCGATAAGGTCAAACCCAAACCTCGCAAGTCGATCTTTGTGGGCAACCACAATAACGGCGACATCGCCTCGCAAAACTCGTCCCAAAAGGGTGACAAGTCCTTTCCTCCTAAGATTGAGTCCTCCTGCCACTTCCTTGATAACTTCAGCGCCTGGGTAGAGCGCTGATAATCGCTCAACTTGTCGATCAAGATCTGCTTTTTGTGGTCGGGTAGATACCCTAGCATAGACAACAACGGCCCTCCCTCGGTCGGGTTCCGACTCTTTTTTGATGAACCCTTCGATGGTGTAGCGCCTATGCCCTGACGGCGTTTTGATCGTTTTGATTTTTTCTTGAGACTCCCATCTCCTGAGGGTTGTGAGGCAAACTCCCAAAGACTCAGCTGCTTCACTTGGTTTTACGTATTTAGCCATAATGTCGATACTATGGCTAAATACGTATTAATTGTCAAGATTTGTCAGTATGATCAACGACTAGAGGCGTACCGATCGCTTCGGGATAATCGCATTATCTTGTGATGTCTAGCGATCGCGAAGTTCAGGAATTTACCAGCTATAGCAGTGGCAAGGAGAGAAGATTAGCGAATTTTGGGGAATTTAGGGTGTAAATGCGTAACTCCTAGTCTAGATTATTCTTACAAAAATTTAGAGCAAAGCCCCCGTCTTTCAAGCGTGGGATGTAGCGATAGCACTTTTAAGTGCGCGAAACACTTTGTAAGCAGCTAATTTGATGGTACAATAGCAGCCATAAATACGGCAGCATAAATGTTAGTACTTGAGGCAAAACTAATCGGCAAAAACTGGCAGTACGAACGGCTTGATGAAGCTATTCGTACTGGTCAGTTTGTCCGCGTGCGACGTGAAAGTCGTGTATAGGTGCATCAGCACTAAAGACTGAGGAGCCGTCTCCTCTATGGGACTCCTTCCCCATATTCCCATGTAAAAGGGTCAAGTACCCCGCCTACCGAAGTAGTAAGCA
>JAAHGS010000366.1 GCA_010692645.1 Symploca sp. SIO2E9 | reverse complement strand
CGCCCCCTCCACTGCTCTCCAAAACGGAACGTGATACTTTCGCATCATTCCGCTCCTCAGTAAAACGGCTGTTGTCATCAGTACGTCATTACCAGCATGTCGTTTTCCCAAACCCAAGGGCTTGGTTGGACTGGCGGTTTAGGTTTAGCGCTATTGCAGCTAGATTTGTTACCGAGACTGCCGTCGTGGGCAGTCTTTTGGTCGTGGCAGTGTCGATGAAGTAGTTGCCAATTTTGATAACAATCCTTTCCGCCGGAAGCTTTAGGGATGATATGGTCAACTTCCATTACTTCTCCATTTCTGAAGTAGTTATCGCAGTGAGGGCATTTTCCTTTCTGTCTCTTGAGCAGTTTTGCAGCTCTTATGGACACTTCGGGATGTTCACCCATTCTAGAACTCCAGTAAATCCAGTCACCGTCATAGGGGGATTTATTCCCTTTTACCTTTACATAGCGCTTGATTTTGGTGGAGCTATGCTGTATCAGCTCAAGAGGGTTGTTACCCTCCCTGGTTGCGAACATCCAGTTGTTACCTTCTACAGATTGGAAGTATTTAAGGCGTATCCACTTTTTGCCTTTATTTCTGTGACGGTGGCGACCCCATTTGAGGAGCTTCCAAACCACTAAATGCCACAGTCTTTCAAAGACTTTTTGACTGACCACGGTTGAGAAGTAATTACACCAACCCCGTATAATAGGGTTTAGTCTTTTTATAAGTGTCGCTTGGTCTGTGCCTCGCGACCTTTTTATTACTTCGGCAACTTTTCTATAGTGTTTCTTCTGGCTTTCTTTACTGGGGGTGATAATAGTCTTAAAGCCGAGGATTTTTCCTTTGATTTTCCCACAATTGTATTTCCCTACTGGGAATTGTCTGATGTTGAAACCGAGGAAGTTAACTCCTGGTTCTTCATCTTCCGCTTCCTTCAATGTGTGGGTTATTCTGGTTTTACTTGGCTTTAATTCTAACCCGATGCCACTTAACCACTTCTCTATCTCTGATTTACACAGCTTTATGACTTCTAAGTCCTCGTGAAGGATAATCCCGATTTTCCGTCTTAGCTGACTACTCAGAGTATTCGACCTCTCTGAGAGTGAACAGATGGGTTACTTCGTTCCTCATAACCATTGGTTTGTTCCGGTAGGATGTCACCTCTTCACCGAGTTTTTGGGTAACGTAGGTATGTCGGGCAAAATCCTCATACCACCCTGTACTTATGCCCTTTTGGGACTCCCAGCGCCGGTAGCCTTATTTCGCTGGTTCGCCGTAACGATGATTCAAACAGTGACTTTGCTTTCGCTATCCATGAGAACTTGCTGACGGGATACCACCTAACAGGCTGGTAGCTCTTTCCGCTTTTATCCCCGCTTCACCGATTGATGGCTAGTCGCTACGGTGGGGGATATGCTTTCACCTCTACGTCTGAGGGGCAGGGCTTATCGCTTTCGCTTGGTACTTACGTTTACCTGCATGGTTATGAAGTTGTCATCTGCAGGGGATTTAAGTGCGTACTCAATCCTGTTGGATTACCCTGTAGAAGCCAGTCATCCCCCGATTTCTCGGTTTCGACTGAACGAATCGCACTTTA
>JAAHGS010000365.1 GCA_010692645.1 Symploca sp. SIO2E9 | reverse complement strand
AACTTGAGTTTATCGTCAGGATGTGCCTGATTGTAATCAAGCAAGTTTTTGGTTAACGCTAGCCCCCAATTCCAGGCATGGCGAGCAGTACCTGCGTGTTTAGCTAGAGCGATTTTCAGATTTGGAGATCTGATTTTTAACTCAGTTTTGAATCCTAGCAACATTTGTTAGTTAATGTGAGTATTTATTAGCAAACTGTTCACTGTTGATTAACCTTTTACATTTAAGTCTTCATAGGCGATCAAATCGTTAGATTGAACTACGCAGTACGCCAATCTCTTGCAGTACTCTTTACGCTGCCTACTTACTCTTAAATGCTTCCGTGCATACCTATTTCTAGCTTTGTGGTAGTTGTTTGATTGCGGCTGTTTGGCTTGCCTTATCGCTTTGTCGTACTTCTTGGATTTTTTACGATTAGCTCTGTTTAACTGCTTCTGAGATTTTCGGTAAAACTGAGGACAAGGCTCCATATTGCCTTTGTCGTCAGCAATGAAATACCTTAAGCCCAAATCAATACCAATCATTTGCTTCGTAGGTTGTGTTTCTACTTGTAGATTGATATCGATGGCAAATTGAGCATAATATCCATCAGCACGACGTACTAGTCGCACGCGCTTAATTTGCTTGAGGTCGTAATAGTTAAGGTCATAGGTTCCCTTCAGTTTCAAAGTACCTATATTCTTTTTGTCGGAGAAAGTTATAGCCTTCCTCGTCTTAGATAGCTTCCATCCACTCGTCTTATATTCAACAGAGCGGCTGTATCTCTTGAATTTAGGAAAACCTTTGTTGCCCTTAACTTTTTTTTTGCAGTTATCGTAAAACCGAGAAATAGCACTCCACGCACGCTCAGCAGCAGATTGTCTCGCCATGGAATTGAGTGTTTTAGCAAAAGGAAATTCAGCTGCAAGCACAGCGAAATACTTGTTTAGAGCATATTTATCTACCTTCTTCCCATTGTTCTCCATCCAGTAACGCAAACACTTGTTCTGGATGAACTGATAAGTCCTGATAGCTTCGTCGATCACCTTGTACTGCTCTTTTTTCCCTTTCACTTTGAACTCGTAAATTATCATGGCTCGACCTAACCCACTACATTCTTATGCTAATAAGATAGCATAAGAATATCAAGGGAGACTAAAGTCTCCTGTCTCGTTTTCATCGGCGCACGCTCAGTGACGGGGTTTTCAGCATCGTTGATTTCTTCTAAATAATTGGTATTATCCAGTAACAGCCTCAAGACCAGCAAACCCTTAAAATTAAGAGATAGCTAGTCTGAATGAAAGGTGAAATTTCTCTTGTTCCTGGTTTCTTAGTGCCTCGCTTCACCAGTATGTTCACCAATCAAATAGACTGACTATAAGTATCCTCTCAAAGTCCTTGTCAGGAAAATCTCAGGCAAAGTAAAGTAATATGCTCGATGCTAGTGCAGTTTTAGAAGTACTAAGACCGGTACAAGACCCTGAACTCCGCAAGAGTTTGGTGGAATTGAATATGATCCGGAATGTCAAAATTGATAATATCTACAATAGCTCGAAACTGGGCAATACCGCCGTTAGCACGGATAATCAAGAGACCACCCTCCAAGAGGGAGAAAATGAGTGTTGCCATGGCGTTGATATCTCCAGG
>JAAHGS010000364.1 GCA_010692645.1 Symploca sp. SIO2E9 | reverse complement strand
ACCGCAGATAGAGATGTGGCAGCCGCTACGGTCGTCGCGATACGCGGACTTGCAGCCGTAGGTCATACGGTCAAGATGCTTTCGGAGGGTAAATTCATTGGAATCCCCGAGATGAAAGAATCCCCGCTCTTATAGGGCGGGGAGTGTCAACTCAGCTGAAGATGAAGTTGTCTATTGAAAGTTGGATATTAGTGATATTTTCCACAACAGCGAGCAATTCGCCATCGAAGAAAATTTCAGTATTATTGTTGTTCACCTCAACTGAGTAATTAGAGGCGCTGCCGAAGACTCGAATTTTATCGCCCTCAGAAGAGTCAAAATCGGTAATTGTGGCAAAGCCTCCCTCTTGGTAGAAGATATTAAACTCATTACCGAGCACAAAGGTGTCTGCACCATCACCGCCGCTTAAAGTGTCGAACTCATCCGCACTAAAGCCATAACCTTGGACGATATCATCTCCTTGTTCCCCAACAATAAAGTCGTTGCCTGTGTCACCGACGAGGATATCATTCCCCTCGTTACCGTAGAGCTCGTCGTTGCCTGCTCCACCGAATATTAGGTCATCTCCAGCCCCGCCATCAAGGATGTCGTTTCCCTCGCCACCACGGAGGATATCATCATCGGCTTCGCCGAATATTAGGTCATCCCCAGCTCCACCATTAAGCATGTCTTGCCCGTCGAAGCCCAAGAGGATATCATTATCGGCTCCACCGAAGAGTGCGTCATCACCTTCCCCACCGTCAAGAATGTCATTGCCCTCTAAACCTTCAAGATTATCATGATCAGATGTACCAATTAGATAGTCTCTCAAGAAAGTTCCTATGGTGTCGGACATAATTTACTGGCTCCTAATTTTGGGCAAAATATCGTGGTTTAGAATAACGATTCAGTAATTGGTCATGATTCATGGCTCATGGCTCATGGTTCATGGCTTTCCACAGTTAAGAGTCCTCATCTGAATCTTGATTACTGAATCGACTATCTAGGGGATTTAATATTTTTGACTTCTAATGCCTTGATTGTGTTCCCAGTTACCTCGTTAAATTGGCAGGCATCGAATTCACACAATGTTAAAAACATCTAAAATAAGTCGCTTATAATACCAAATTTTTGGAAAATATAGATGGATGTAAGAGACATAGTCAACCTAAATCCAAATTTTTGAGGGGGAGCAACAATGAAGATGAACCGCATTATTTTCTCAGGTCTGGTAACCTGTCTTGTTGGCATGGTTATAGGAATAGCTGTTGCCGAAATTAATCAAGATAATCGTTCCCAAAATGCTCATTCCTACTATGGTGCTATTGGTGCAGTCATGGGATTGACTGTTGGTGCCGGTCAACAAGTATTAAGAGATCTTAAGCAACAAGAGATTGATCAACAGTAATTAATCTACTTATACAAGCGTGTACGTGACAATTTATGCTTTAAGCATATATTCTGCTCAGAAAAGCCGTCGAATTTCTGGGTTTGCATCCTCATACCTGGAGTAGTTAGGGCTTGCTAAATTAATATAGAATGCATGCCAAACAAGGGTTTTGAGCCTTTTTTGACCCTTTCAAGTGCTTTGTTATAGCATCCAATAGCTCAAAATCCTTGCACTTAATAGGAAAATCTCGGAGCTGATCATGGATAATCAAGCTTAGAACTAT
>JAAHGS010000363.1 GCA_010692645.1 Symploca sp. SIO2E9 | reverse complement strand
AGGGAAGCAGGAGTGCAGAACTTGGCTCTGATTTGGGACAAACTTGTCACATAATTCTTTCTCCCCCTCTCCCCCTCTCCGCGTCTCCCCCTCTCCGCGTCTCCCCATCTCCCCCTCTCCCCATCCCCCCCTCTCCCCATCCCCCCATCCCCCCCTCTCCAAATCTAAAATCCTAAATCAGATCAGAACGATGAAAGAAGCATATATTGTTAGTAGTGTTCGGACTGCTGTAGGAAAAGCCCCGCGCGGAACTTTGCGCAATGTTCGCCCTGATGATATGGGGGCGGCAATAGTTAAAGGGGCGATCGCAAAAGTCAAGGGACTTGAACCGGAACAAATTGATGATCTTATCTTTGGCTGTGCTTTCCCTGAAGCTGAACAGGGTTTTAATCTGGGGCGCATTATTGCTCAAAGAGCCGGTTTGCCCAATTCTGTAGCTGGCTGCACTGTCAACCGCTTCTGTGCTTCAGGGCTCCAGGCAATCGCGATCGCAACCCAGGCAATTTGGACTGAACAAGCTAAGGTCATAATTGCAGGCGGGGCAGAATCGATGAGTTTAATTCCGCCAGGGGGAAATAATTTACTACCTAATCCAGCACTGATGGAGGATTGGCCAGAGGCATATACCACCATGGGAATCACAGCCGAAAATGTGGTGCAACAGCATTATATATCCCGACAAGAGCAGGATCAGTTTGCTTTGCGATCGCATTACCGGGCTTTGAATGCCATGCAAACTGGCCGCTTTGAGGAAGAAATTGTCCCTTTCACAGTTCGAGAAACTGTCTATCAAGAGGGCAAAACCCAATCGATAGAGAAGGTGTTTCAGCTGGATGAAGGGCCTCGTCCCGATACTAGCATGGAGGCACTTGCCCATTTAAAACCAGCTTTTCGTTTGGGCGGGACAATTACTGCTGGTAACTCCAGCCAGAAGTCAGATGGATCAGCAGCAACGGTAGTCATGAGTGAGCAAATGGTTCGCGAACTCGGGGTGCGGCCTTTAGGACGATTACTGGGCTTTGCTGTTGCTGGTGTTCCCCCAGAAATTATGGGTATTGGGCCTGTCGAAGCAGTACCAAAAGTACTCAAGCAGGTTGGTTTAACTCTAGAAGATATAGGTTTGATTGAACTTAATGAAGCCTTTGCAGGACAAGCACTAGCTGTTATCCACAAACTTAGTTTGAATGAGGAAATTGTCAATGTCAATGGAGGGGCGATTGCTCTGGGTCATCCTTTAGGTTGTACTGGTGCTAAACTCACTGCTACCTTACTGCATGAAATGAGAAGGCGCAGTATTCGCTATGGACTCTGCACGATGTGTATTGGCGGAGGTATGGGGGCAGCTGGTGTGTTTGAAAATCTGAGGCTTTAGAAGTGTTGATGGTTCATTGTTCATTGCTATCAATCTATGAACCATCAATACTCATACCAAATTGCGTTCTAACAGATAATCCTCTCTCCCCCTCTCCGCGTCTCCCCCTCTCCGCGTCTCCCCCTCTCAGCGTCTCCCCCTCTCCCCATCTCCCCCTCTCCCACTCTCCCCATCTCCCCCTCTCCGCGTCTCCCCCTCTCCCCATCTCCCCCTCTCCCCCTCTCCCCATCTCCCCCTCTCCGCGTCTCCCCCTCTCCCCGTCTCCCCATCTCCGCGTCTCCCCATCTCCGCGTCTCCCCCTCTCCCCATCTCCATCTTCAACCATGAGGC
>JAAHGS010000362.1 GCA_010692645.1 Symploca sp. SIO2E9 | reverse complement strand
CTTACAAGACTTGGTACTTGTTGCTTAGAGTTTTTACCAAGCCTTGCTTTCCTGGTTGGAACCTCCTAACTCTAGTTTTCAAGGTGCTGATACCTACTGCGCCGTGTTTTCGCGTTTCGGTATCTCTCAATTGTACAACGGCGGTGGAGGCGCGGCTTTCCTCTCGTCGCTGAAAGCGAGAGTCTCCTGCCGCGAAGACAGATGATTTTAACTGAAATTCAGCAATACCTTTCAGAACAGGGCAGAGCGTCCCTGGAGCAAATAGCACTCCACTTCCATATGGATGAGGGAGCTCTGCGGGGAATGATCGAGTATCTTGTCGGCAAAGGCAGAGTGCGAAAGCTACCTCTTCCAGAACACTGCCACGGATGCACTGAGTGTCGCACTCAGTGCATCGAATTCTATCAGAGTAGCCGTTAGCTTAGTATTCATTTACTTCCTAAGTGGGACCATTCTTCTGGTAGCATATTGGCAATAATTTCAAAACTACCATTGCCATCGGGCTTTAGCACATAAGCTATTCCTTGAGGATCAGGATAAATACCTGTTGCCGACTCAAAAATATCATCGTGTCCGACAATAACTGTGTTTGTTCGAGTTTCTGGTACGACAGTTAACAAGGGCATAACGTTAGCTTTCATCTGTGCCACTTGTGCCTCGGTATAATCTTCAAAAGGAAGAAAATTTAAAGCCGGATTTTTATCGTACTTACCAAAAGCTAAATCAGCAGTTTTCCAAGCACGACAATACTGACTAGATATAACCTTACCGACAGGAATAGATTTATCTTCAAATGCTGCACCAATCGTTCTAGCTTGCTGCCATCCAGTTTCGCTTAGTACGCGCTGACTTGCACAATTGTTAACATCTGCCGTAACTTGATCGGCATAATCTTTTTCGGTCTGAGCATGTCGAAAGTAGATGACGTGACCACCTTGGCGTAAAGCACTAAGCAATTGTGTACCACTGAGTTTATCCTGAAAATTGGCATTGGCTTGTTCTCCAGGGCTTAACTCGATACTACCTTCGCCATCTTGGGCTAACAGGTGAGTATGTATAGGAAGTTCGTCGATTTCTTCTGCATTGACTTGAGGATTACTAGATACACCAATAGTGGTTGCTAAACCTAAAGCTAGAAATAATTCTACGGATTTTAGCTTGTGACTCATGATCTTGGCTTATTTGAGAAGAAGTTGCAAGAGATTAGATTAGCATTAATGGCGCACTCCGTGCGGCACAATTAACCTAACAAAGCCCACCAAGCCTGCAATGCTTACGGCACTAGCAGCTAACAGCGCGGCGCTCAGCCGGAGCGATCGCTCTGAAATTGAACATTTCTGGCGGCAATCCCCATCCTCAACGGAGTAGGGTGGGGAAGGTAGGCCCGTGTGAGCAACTTCAGTTGCCGAAAACCCTTCATATTTAGTCTAGCTGTCGATCTCTTATCCCGGTTGATGTTGGTCTGTGGAGATGTCAGCCTAGTATCATTTGTCCGATTGAGCCGGGATGCGATCGCTTACCAATTAGAGCAAATTAAACGAGTTAGGGTAGTACGCAGAGCTGATGGGTTTTATGCTCAGTTCTGCATCGACTATGACCGGAGTGAAGAAAAAAAAAACCCACAGGTAAAACTGTAGGACTTGATGTAGGCATTTCTGCTTTCTATACAGACTCAGATGGCAACAAGATTGATAATCCCAAGTATCTGAGAAAGTCTCAAAAGGCGCTGAAGCGCCT
>JAAHGS010000361.1 GCA_010692645.1 Symploca sp. SIO2E9 | reverse complement strand
TGTCAACATCCCACTGAACCGTTAGCATCACATACCAGCCACTAGCACGCTTAACAACTTGAGCCTGTTTGATTTTGGCATCGCTAGGGATTGGACGTGATTGCCTGAACTTTACCCATCCTGTTTTGGGTAGCTTAATCAAGCCATCCTTGATGGGGTCAATCCCCAGCTGAGGGAAAACAAATGAGCGCATAGTTCCTGGTTTCTTGAACCTAGGGAAGCCATAGCTTTGTTCCCACATGCTGACGAAAGCTTTCTCAAGGCGCATTAGCGTCTGTTGGAGTACTTGTGATTGTACTTTTTGCAGGCTAGGGCTAGTTTTTCGGTAGGCAGTTAACGCTTTTGCTTGATCAACGTAGGTGGGACGCTTACTTTCAGCTGGGATGATATATTCAGACCGAAGGGAACAAGCGTTAATTCGACAACAACGAGACTTATACCAGTCCTTGCGCTCAGCTAGAGCATAGTTGTAGACACGACGGTTAAGTTCAAGCCAGTCGTTAAACTGATCTACCTGTGCTTTGGTTGGCTTAAGCTTAAATTCGTAGGTCAGATTAAACACTTGTATCACCTCCTTATGCTCTATTATACACCTATTATTATGGAGCGCAAGGACGGTTTCTAAATACTGACTGGCAATTCATCCCATCGCTAAAAGCTCCGGTCTTCTTGCCGGAGTAGATAAAGAGCTAAATAACCCGTATATATACGGTATTGAAACCAATAATATGGCGTTGGCAATATTTTCCTACAAATCAAAACACTCATGAACACCACAACAGCCCAACCCCTCACCCTTGAAGAATTTCTATTGCTCCCAGAAACTAAGCCAGTCAGAGAATACATCAACGGTGAGATTATTACTAAGCCCATGCCCAAAGGAAGACACAGCCGCTTGCAAGGTAAACTATGTGCTGCCATCAATCATGTTGCAGAAGAACCTCTTGTTGCCTATGCTTTCCCTGAATTACGCTGTAGCTTTGGGGGACGTTCCATCGTACCTGATGTCGCTGTCTTTCTGTGGAGCCGCATACAATTAACCACCGATGAGTACCTTTCCGATAACTTTGAACTTCCTCCCGATTGGACAATTGAGATTCTCTCACCAGAACAAAAACCTAATAAAGTTATTGGCAACATTCTCCACTGTCTCAAATATGGCACTCGCCTCGGATGGTTTCTTGACCCTGATGACTTCAGCATCTTGGTATTTTTACCAGAGCAACCGCCATTGCTCCTCCAGGGTTATGATTCTTTACCTGTCTTACCAGAAATTGAACTCCCACTAACCGTCAATCAAGTTTTTGCTTGGTTAAAGATGAGTCGCTAATCTCCCCTTATACTCCATACCAGGAAACTATCATCAGCAATATCCCGTATATATACGGGTCTAATAACTGATTCTAGAGAAGCTGGCATGCCTTGCCTAGATCATCACTTGAGGGGGTGACAAGCACCCTCAACCCCATTCCAGAGAGACTTTTGTGCTCTTAGGCTCTCCCGAAAAATTGATCAGCTTATTGAGAATGGCGACAATGATAATCATTATTAAAGGGAAGGAAAGAACTGCCTTTTGGCAGTCCTTCCCCGAATGGGGATGGGGAGAGGGGGAGAGGGGGGGATGGGGAGAGGGGGAGAGGGGGAGATGTCTAGAATCCATAGTTAACACTAAAAAATATACCATCGTCCTGAGCATTTTCCCCTCGGTCATCTATGTCTAACAACGGTATGGTAAAGT
>JAAHGS010000360.1 GCA_010692645.1 Symploca sp. SIO2E9 | reverse complement strand
AAACAATAAAATACTTCGAGCGAGAGTTAGCCAGCCTATTTTAATAGCTGGCAGTGGAGGGAGGCGGGATTTATCCCGTCGTTACTTGTTTTTTTGGCTTTCTATATACTTCTTAACGGTTTCAGTAGAGGCGTTCCCTGTTGTTGAACAGAAATAGCTGGGAGTCCATAGGCTAGGAAGTTTCAATAAGGTGGGAAATTCTTTTCTTAGGTGATGCGAGGCTCTCCCTTTTATTCGCTTAATCATTACTGATGGAGCCAAAGTAGGGTCAGCCTCGATAAATAAGTGAACATGGTCAGGCATAATCTCTAGGGCAATTAGCCTCCAGTTATTTTCAGTACATAATTCAAAGATTATCTCTTGGAGTCTGTGCTTGATTTCCCCTGTTAGCACAGACTTCCTGCGTTTGGGACACCAGACAAAGTGGTAATTCAGCAATGTGATTGCATGTGGATTTACTCTGAAATTTTTGGTTTTTTTTGTGTTCATTGCTTGTTGACAGAAGCTGTTGTTTCAGTTGACTATATCTACAGGAGGTGATAAAAAGTGTACGCATGTCAACAACACAAAATAAACGCCACATCTGATGTGATGGCGGTGATTGAGTTCATCTGCTCTGAAGCCAACAAGTTAACCAACTGTGGTATTTATTACTCTCGGCAAGTCTTCTTTAAGATGCACCGCTATGTGGGGAAAGCTGAAATTGATCAGTTGCTCAAAAACAACCTACATTTTCGTGCATTACGGTCAGCAGTAGCTCAGCAAGTTCTTCACGGAGTGGTTGAATCTTTCAACTCTTATAAGCGGCTATCAAAGATGTTTAAACGTGGGGAGTACAAGGTCTTGCCACGATTGCCCAATTACAGAAAGAAAGGTGGGCTAGCGGTAGCGACTTATCCTGCTAGGTGGGTCAAGCTCCAGGATGGGATGCTTAAGTTCTCCTTAGGAACCCAAGTTAAAGCTTGGTTCAATATCGAAGCTTTTGCTGTTCCTATGCCCAGTAACCTAGACTTCAAAAGCATTAAGGAGTTTAGGTTTGTCCCTCGCAATGGATGTTTTTACCTAGAGTTTGTGTACAAGGAGTCTTGGGACAAAGCCATTCCTTATAGCGAAGAAGCATTGGGCATCGACCCAGGGACGAACAACTGGATGACCTGCGTCTCTACCACGGGGAAGTCTTTCATTGTTGATGGTCGTTTCGTCAAGTCTCAGAATCAGTGGTACAACAAGCAAATTACTCAGTTGAAGACAGGGAAGCCTGAGAAATATTGGGACGACCAATTAGCCGCGATAACTGAGCGTCGTAACCGTCAAATGAGGGACAACATCAATAAGGCGGCGAGGTTCATCGTTAATTGGTGCTTGGTTAATGGTATTGGTACAGTCGTATTTGGTTGGAACCAAGGAAACAAAGACAGCGTCAATTTTGGGAAAAGGAACAATCAAAACTTTGTTCAGATGCCCACATCACGGCTGAAAGACCGAATAGAGGCACTTTGCGAACAGTACGAGATCGAGTTTGTAGAGACAGAGGAGTCATACACAAGCAAGGCGAGTTTTCTCGACAATGACTTTCTACCTACACTCGGTGAAAAACCTGAGGGGTGGAAGCCAAGCGGCAAGAGGTCTAAGCGAGGTCTTTACAAAGCTGCCAACGGTCAGATAATTAATGCCGACTGTAACGGGGCCTCAAATATTTTGAGAAAAGTAGCCATACAGCTAGGTATAAATCTAGCCAAGGTGTGTAGGGCAGGTTTGAAGCTGCCGAAACGGTATGGACTCGATGGACTATCCAAATCTTATCGTAAGCGTGGTGAAGCGTGTCTTTTAGACCGCGTAACCACATCCGCTTAGAATCCACGTCTTTTTAAAGCGTGGAGACTTCAA
>JAAHGS010000036.1:7189-50924 GCA_010692645.1 Symploca sp. SIO2E9 | reverse complement strand
GGAGAGGGGGAGAGGGGGAGAAGGGGAGAAGGGGAGAGGGGGAGAAGGGGAGAGGGGGAGAAGGGGAGAAGGGGAGAGGGGGAGAATTTTATATACAAATATCCCACCACACCTCCCACACTTCCCTATCCTTCTTCATCCTGACTAGGAGACTCCTACCCCTTCATCCTTCCACCTCTTACAAAAGTATCTTTGTCAAGAGTTGGTGAACGAAAATTTCGTAGGATTTTAATTCTCCGCATCTCCGCATCTCCGCGTCTCCGCGTCTCCGCGTCTCCGTGTCTCCGCGTCTCCGCGTCTCCGCGTCTCCGCGTCTCCGCGTCTCCGCGTCTCCGTGTCTCCGCGTCTCCGCATCTCCGCATCTCCGCGTCTCCGCTTTTCGCTCACCCGTCAAGAGTGCTACTAAACCTCAGCACCAACTTCAACCAGCAATTCCTCAACTGTTTGAGAATTATCATCTTTGTGAGAATCGATGCCGTAGTCATAGGGCCCAGCCCATAAAACTGGCTCCTCATCAAAGTTCTCGATTGCTGGAGGAGAAGTAGTCTGCCACTCTAAAGTTAATGCCTTCCAGGGATTGTTGCCTGCTTTCTCTCCTCGATTGATACTCCAGAGCATATTGATCACAAAGGGTATAATCGAAATCGCAGTTAGGTAGGCTCCAGCTGTACAAAGCTGATTGAGGTCTTGTAATTGTGGGTCATACATCGCAATCCGTCGATTCATACCCACTAGACCTAATTTATGCATGGGCAAAAAGGTGAGGTTCATGCCTAGGAAAGTCAGGACAAAGTGAATTCTCCCCAAAGTTTCATTGACCATGCGCCCGGTCATTTTCGGGAACCAGTGGTAAACTGCAGAGAAAATACCAGTAACTGCACCACCAAATAGAACGTAGTGGAAGTGACCAACGACGAAATAGGTATCGTGGACATGAAGGTCAAAGGTAGCTGAAGCTAGCATTACACCGCTTAAGCCGCCTACCAAAAATAGAGCAATAAAGCCGATGCCGAAGAGCATGGCACTATTGAGTCTAATTTTGCCTCCCCAAATTGTAGCAGTCCAGCCAAATACTTTAATACCTGTAGGTACAGCAATTAGCATTGTGGCTGCCATGAAGAACATCCGCAACCAGCCAGGGGTGCCACTGGTAAACATGTGGTGCGCCCAGACAATTAAGCCCAAGAAGGCAATTAATAAACTAGAATAAGCGATCGCGCGATAACCAAAAACTGGCTTGCGGGCATGTACTGGCAGTACTTCCGATACTAACCCAAAGAAGGGCAGAACCATAATGTAAACTGCTGGGTGAGAGTAGAACCAGAATAGGTGTTGGTAGACTACTGGATCTCCTCCTCCTGCGGGGTTAAAGAAACTGGTACCAGCGATTAAGTCAAAGGAAAGTAGAACTAAAGCTCCTGCTAATACTGAGGTGGAACTAACAATTAGAGCTGAAACCGCTAGCATTGCCCAGCAAAAGAGCGGCATTTTATGCAGCCCCATGCTAGGTATGCGCATCTTCAACATCGTGGTGATAAAGTTAATTGCACCCAAAATTGAAGATGTTCCAATCAGCAGGATACTCAGAATCCACAGCACCTGGCCCCAAAAAGAACTAACTACACTCAAGGGAGGGTAAGAAGTCCAACCAGCTTCTGGTGCTCCAACGAGGAAGCTAATCAACAGTAACAGGGCTCCTGGAGGTGCCATCCAAAAGGCAACAGCATTAAGCTTGGGAAATGCCATGTCCTTGGCACCGATCATTAAGGGGATCAGGTAGTTAGCGAAGGCGGCACCAGCTGGGACAATTGCTAGGAAAATCATCATTGTCCCGTGCATGGTCATCAGTCGATTATAAAGTAGAGGGCTGACAAAATCCGGATCGGGTGTTGCCAACTCTGTACGAATCGCCTCAGCCATTAAGCCACCAACGACACTGAAGACAAAGGCAGTGACTAGGTATTGAATCCCAATGACCTTATGGTCTGTATTGAAGGTAAAGTAGTCTTGCCAACGCCTAACGTGTTCTTGTTGATGAACTGGACCTGTATCCTTAGGAGGGTTTGGTTTTTCTAGTTGTGTCGTCATAGCAATTCTATTGTTACAGATGCACTAAGGTGAGATAGTTGCTTAATGTTTAAGGGTTAAAGGTTTTAGACTCGCAGTTACTGGCTGAGGATTTATAGGTTGAAGGTTAGGGAAATTCCCAATAGCCTTCAACGTCTACAAAGATGCCTCTTGGAACACTCCTTCTAACCAGAAAGATTACTCTGCAGCTTTCAACCTCAACATTCCCCTTCTAGAAGAGGAACTTCCCGCGAGTTGGAAATTACCTAATAACTAATCGCCCAGAGCTAATTGCTTGTGGCTAAAAATTCAGCAACATTCTCGGAGGAAGCATTTAGCTGTTCTATGGTTTGGGCGTCAACTCCCATCTCTGATGCATAGGGAGCTAGAAACTCTTGCTCCGACAATTGGGCAGGATTGACGGCAACTGCTTGTTCAAGATTGTCTGTACTAGCTAATTGCTGCTGTTGAACCCATTGCTGATAGTCCTCTGGTGTATGGACAAAGATTTGGGTTTTCATGGATCCGTGGTAAGACCCGCAAAGCTCAGCACAAATGATTGGATATTCTCCAACTTTGGTGGCTGTAAACCGCATCTGGGCTGTACGACCAGGGATTGCATCTTGCTTGATCCGGAATTCTGGCATCCAGAAGGCGTGTAAAACGTCAGTAGCAGTGAGATTGAGCTTTACTTCCTGTCCCTCAGGAATGTGCAATTCACCAGAAACTATACCAGTATCAGGATATGTGAAAATCCAAGCGTACTGTAAGCCCATAACATCTACAGAGAGAGCAGGATCTTTACCTTGATTTTCTGGAGAAGCACCAAGACCAAGGGCAACTTGTCCTTGATTTGGAGCCATGGCAATCAGACTGCGGTCAGAATCACTAGGGGATATCTGTTGAGAATCCGCCATCTCTGTCGGAGCACTCCCACCGCTAGCCATCGGATCAAGTCCCCCCATCCGGTTGTAGACCTCAAAGCTGTAGATTGAGAGAACTAGGACGATAACCACAGGAATTCCTGTCCAGACAATCTCTAGAGGAACATTACCGTGGATTGGAGGTCCGTCTGTTTCGTCGCCTTTAAGCTTGCGAAACTTGAATATTGAAATAATCAGCGCCCCTTCAATGAGGATGAATAAGGCTGTGGCGATGGTAATCATCAGGTTAAATAGACCATCTACCTCGAGCGCTTCCTCGGAGGCAGCCACTGGCATTAGTCCATTATTTTGACCTACCCAAAGGCTGATCAAGGTTATGGCAATACCAGCAATAAGAGTTGCTATTGGAGTTGGAATTTTCACGGTTAAGAAGTTGAATGCTTTTCTTCTATTTTTAGCAAAACTGTGTCAGTTCAGGTGGTTAAAACTAAGGCAATATTGCCTTAGTTTTGTTTGGTTTTGATCTGGTCTTAATCTAGCTACACCATTACCTTTATAGCAGTTCTGCCCGGTCTTATACTGAGGTTAAGACAGGTATATTGGTCAATTTAGTCATAAATGAACAAAAATCAAAGCTTCAACCTGAATTTTAAGTATCTTTCTCTGGTCTTATTTGAGAAACTTAAACTATTTATAATGATCGAATTGTGATGAAATTGACCGTAAAATTGATTGAAGGTTAATCTTTTCTAAAGGTCAGTGACAATCTGAAAAAATATGTAAAGTTATTGGGGTATTGGTGAAGGGTAGTTAGAGTGGTAAATAGAGTCGGTGAGTTTAGAATGAGCCACTCCTAATATCTATAAGTAATTTGGTTTGCACTTATTAATCTATGGTTGAATCAGTCTTTGATCAAAATATTACTAGCCCTAAAGAATCCTCAGGCCCACAGGGGCTGATCCGCCGCCTAGTTTGGAAAATTGCGATCGCCACGCTACTGTTAATGGCAGTAGGCAGTGCCACGCGAGTGATGAATGCAGGGCTGGCTTGTCCAGACTGGCCACTGTGTTACGGGCAATTGGTACCCACTCAGCAGATGAATCTCCAAGTTTTCCTGGAGTGGTTCCACCGCTTAGATGCGGCTTTAATTGGCATCAGTGCCATCTTGCTTGCTAGTCTAACATGGTGGTATCGAGGCTCTTTACCTAACTGGCTGCCTTGGGCTAGCACCTTTGCCTTAGGGCTAATTGTTTTTCAAGGTGTCCTCGGTGGACTTACGGTTACACAACTACTTAGGTTTGATATTGTCACTGCTCACTTGGGTACAGCACTGTTATTTTTCATGACACTGTTAGTAATTGGGATGGCACTTCTGCCTTATCAAGGGACAGGGACTGTGGGCAAGTTACCTTGGATTGGTTTAACTGCTGCTATTCTAGTTTACTTGCAAAGTATTTTAGGGGGATTGGTTGCCTCTCGCTGGGCTTTACATCAATGCTTTGGCGGATTTGAACTTTGTATCGTCATGAATAGTCATATTGCTGGGGTTGTACCAGCAACTTTAGCAACTTTGGTCGTTGTGGGCATGGCATGGCGTACACCAGCACTACATACTATCCTGCGACGATTAGCTAGTCTTGCTGCTGTCTTGGTAGTTCTACAAATAATTTTGGGTGTTGCGACTTTCCGGTTACATCTACAAGTGGAAACGCTGACTGTTGCACATCAAGCCGTCGGTGCTGCTTTACTAGGGGCGTTGGTAGCTTTTACCGTTTTAGCTTTCCGTGACCGTGTTACTTTTGGGTTAAGCGGAAAATCAGTTTAGTTCAGTTAGTTGTAGACGCTGCACGCATGCTGCGCAAACATGGCTCATAGCTCATTGGGATGTATAGCCGTCGCCAGTATGATTAGGACACTTCCTTGTTCCCTACTCCCTACTCCCTGCTCCCTGCTCCCTTTGAATCAAAATAGAATGTCCTAACTGATATGTCCGTTGCTATATTTGGCAGTTGTGGAATGCTTTCCCAATGAACAATCAACAATCAACAGTCAATTTAAGGTACGGCTCAATACGTAAAGTTTGTGGGTTTTGATTCCATATGTACGTGGTGATGTTTGATGAAAATGCCTCCCCATTTGTGAGGAGAGCAAAGTCTTTACATTGTTCATAGAGTCTTTGAAGAACTTCTGCATCTTCTGGTACAAGCTGCTTGAGAGAGTATCCGGAAGACTCTAGGTAAAAACCGGTTAGATTATCCATAATCTAATTACCTGAAATCTCCTATGAGACCGCCTACTTTCTTTATTTTTACTTTATAAATGGTCTCTTACCTATTCCCTGTTCCCTAAAATTTAGAGCTAGTACCACTCCATCGTGCAAGATTCCGATTAAAATCCATAATTTATTACCTCATGCCATTGAAAACTGCCATATATGGCAATTACTACTCTACTTTAGCTACCTTAAAAGCAGGACTGATGCTAAAAAGGAGTAGTTGAGGAAGACCAAATAAAGAAACTCCAAAAGTTTCAAGTCGTAACTAACGTTACTGATGATTCTAAGCAGTACTCGTATTGTTTCAAAAAAGGATTAGTGTGGATTAATAATGGTTAGCACAAATGTCTATCGTAAACATGAAAACTTTCTAAAAGTAATTCATAGTTATTATCAGCTAACAAAACCTAGAATTATCCCATTACTGCTGATTACAACAGCTGCAGCGATGTGGATAGCCTCAAATGGGCAAGTGGACCCTGTACTGCTGTTAGTGACTCTCTTAGGCGGTACTTTGGCTGCGGCTTCTGCCCAGACACTCAATTGCATTTATGACCGTGATATCGATTATGATATGTTGCGTACGCGCAATCGTCCAATTCCCTCTGGTCGAGTACAGCCTGTTCATGCTTTAGTGTTTGCGATCGCTTTAGGGTTACTTTCTTTTACCCTCCTAGCCCTGTTTGCTAACTTGCTCAGTGCCTTGTTGGCAATGTCTGGCATTGTTTTCTACATGCTGGTCTATACCCACTTTCTCAAACGCCATACATCCCAAAATATTGTGATTGGTGGTGCTGCTGGTTCAATCCCTCCTTTAGTAGGTTGGGCAGCTGTTACTGGTGATTTGGGTTGGACACCTTGGTTACTGTTTGCAATTATCTTTCTGTGGACACCTCCCCACTTCTGGGCTTTAGCTTTAATGATTCGCGATGACTATGCCCAAGTGAATATTCCTATGCTGCCGGTAGTGGCTGGTGAGGAATATACTACTCGTCAAATCTGGTTGTATACCTTAATCGTAGTACCAGCTTCACTATTACTTGTTTATCCCTTGGGAGTATCTGGTGTAATTTATGGTGTAATTGCAGTAATGTTAGGAGCCATTTTTATTAAGAAAGCCTGGTTACTGCTAAATAATCCTGGGGATAAACCACTGGCGAAATCAATGTTTAAATATTCCATCCTCTACATGATGCTTTTGTGTACTGGAATGGTTGTTGATAGCTTGCCAGTAACCCATCAAGTTATTAGCGCTTCTGCCAATAGTTTGCAAACTTTAATTAGTGCTATCTCTAGTTTCACATAGGCACTATTTCGATGTTCATAGTTCATGGGCCAATAAACCATGAACTCAAAAGTATTTGTAGGTTGGGTTGAGGTAACGAAACCCAACAGATATTCTGGTTATAATTTGTTGAGTATCTAAATTACAGATA
Organism: Symploca sp. SIO2E9; assembly: GCA_010692645.1. Taxonomy (GTDB): domain Bacteria; phylum Cyanobacteriota; class Cyanobacteriia; order Cyanobacteriales; family Coleofasciculaceae; genus SIO3C6. The sequence goes on along the minus strand of JAAHGS010000036.1, from coordinate 44,262 downwards.
TCTTCAATTGAGAAGACTCTCAATCCCTTCTGCCCTTTGCCTTTTTTTCCAAGTATTGGTAGGTTGGGTTGAGGTAACGAAACCCAACAGATATTTTGGTTATATAACGAAGGGATTTGATTCGTGAAAAAGGATTAAGGCGTGACAGCTTAGTTGGGTTTTACTTCGTTCTACCCAACCTACTTTATATTAAACAGGACTTACTGCCCTCTGCCTTTTTTTCCAAGTATTTGTAGGTTGGATTGAGGCAACGAAACCCAACAGATATTTTGGTTATATAACGAAGGGATTTGATTCGTGAAAAAGGATTAAGGCGTGACAGCTTAGTTGGGTTTCACTTCCTTCTACCCAACCTACTTTATATTAAGCGATCGCATTTACAATTTTACCCAATGAATAAGCTGTCTCTATCTGTAGTAGGGACTTTAGTTACATCTATAACTTGTCCATATTGCTCATAGCAAAGAGTTTCCCAGCGATGGAACCAAATCTGGCTTAAAAATTGGTGATGCTTTTCACTGTACTGCTTTTCATGTTTTTGGCAATCTTCCCTAATTTCCACTAAGAAATTAAGTAATTCCAGCAAAGTAGAGCATTTCTGAATTTGACGGGCAGTGTCAAGGAGCCACTGTTGTAATTTACGATAACTGATGAATTGTCCACCCACATCGCAGCGATGCACAAATAAGACATATTGCCAACATTCAATGCGCACAATTAACTGCTCGGGAATATTGAGAAATTTCGCGATTTCACTAACACTGATGCGGAATTTTTGAGAGGGTTGGAGGCGTTTAAATAGAGTAGTCATAGGGGAGATGGGGGGATGGGGAGACGCGGAGAGGGGGAGACGCGGAGAGGGGGAGAATGGAATAAACAAGTAATAAGCAATAAATGTTCTTGTCTTCACTTATTACTTATTACTTATTACTTATTACTTATTACTTATCCTTAGTCGGTAAATCCCAGATGACTTCAAACTTGGCGTCAGGGACATTTTGACGCCACCATTTGAGATGTCCCTCTGCGTCTGATTTGGTGCGATAGCGATCGATAATTGACCATTGCAATTTGTTGTGCAATAGGCGAGCAATAGCCCACGGCTTGAGTCTATCTCGATAGGACATAATTTAATTGTCTCCTTTGACTAGAGGGGAGCCAGAACCAGCCTGATAGCCATCAACTACGGCAGGCTGGCTTTTTTTCTGGGTTACAGTTGTAACAATATTAATTTACTACACAAGTTTTATTAGCACAACGTATTTGAAAAAAAAGTTTACAAATACACCAAATCTGCTGTAAAGCTATCCCCCCATCTCCCCATCCCCCCCTCTCCCCATCTCTTCCTTAAAGATGTTGCATTGCAAGGTCTCCCCAAGTTTTTGTTATCTTCATAAGGTAAGGAAGCAGTTAAAACCCTTGGCTACACATCAAAAATTGTCAATTAATCTGGGTCAAATTCCCCACCGTTTTTATTTGTAGGGGCGCACCGACGTGCGCCCTTACCGGGTGAGCGAAATTTTGGTTGGAATTTTAATTCTCCGCGTCTGGAGCGTCTGCTTACTTGTTCCCCCACTCTTTTTTTCGCTCACCCGCCCTTACCTTAGCGACATGCTGTTCCCTTTTATCCAACAAGCGAGCATGGTTGATTGGAGTAGATATTTAGAATCACTCTGCCAAAAATATGCCCAATGGTGGCAGGTTTACACCATCACAGATGTCGTGGGAAAGCAGCAGGCTCACTCACAACCCGCACCTCTGCTATTTGATTTTGGGCTAATGGTGCAGACGCTTGAAAGGGATAAGCCAGAGGCAGGTAGAGGTGAGCAAAAAATTGAACGCTTGGGCGTGCTGGAAGGGTTGCACAAATATGCGCCAGAGCATGTTTTACTAGTAGGGCGTCCAGGTTCGGGTAAATCAACGGCATTGCTGCGGCTGTTGTTGGAAGAAGCCGAGCAGGGGAAGCTAAGCAAAATCCCTGTGCTGGTGGAGCTGCGATATTACCAAACTTCAGTACTAGATTTAATTCGGGATTTCTGCCAACGACATCGCTTGTGGCTCGAATCTGCTGCCATTGAGCAACTGCTATTTCACAGAAAACTATTGCTGCTAGTAGATGGTATCAACGAGTTACCTTCTGATGAGGCGCGGCGCGATTTGCAGGCGTTTCGCAACAAATACCAAGACACGCCGATGATTTTCACGACGCGAGATTTGGGGGTAGGGGGTGACTTGGATATTACCAAGAAGCTAGAGATGCAACCTCTAACTGAAGTACAAACGCAACAGTTTATCTGCAAGTATTTGCCAGAGCAAGGGGAGCAGTTACTCAAGCAGTTAGGCCCTCGCTTGCGGGAGCTTGGGCAAACGCCTCTACTGTTGATGATGCTGTGTTCAGTATTTGCAGAAAACCACAACCAAGTGCCAGCAAATTTGGGTTCGGTGTTTCGTCAATTTACTCAGATTTACGATAACAAGCTGAAACAGGATATCCCAGCTTCTAGGCAGTCTCGCCGTTGGTGGCATCGTCTATTGCAGCATTTAGCTTGGGTGATGAGTAGGGGAGAATCACTCAAAGAGATGCAAGTGGCGATTCCCAAGCGGCAAGCAGAGGATTTGCTGACGGAATTTCTGCAAGGTAAAGTGGCTCATCCAGAGGATTGTGCTCTTTGCTGGCTTGAGGATTTGCTCAAATATCACCTGATTGAGATAAGTGCAGGTGACAAAATTGAGTTTCGACATCAACTGATTCAGGAATATTACACAGCAGAAAGTCTACTGAAGTTGCTACCGAGTCTCAGTGATGAGGAATTGAAGCGAGAGTATCTCAATTATCTCAAATGGACAGAACCTCTGGTACTGATGCTGGAGTTGGTGGATAACCAGGGGCAGGCGGTGCGAATGGTGAAATTAGCTTTAGAGGTGGATTTGCTGCTAGGAGCGAGGCTGGCGGGGGCAGTAAAACTCAAGTGGCAAGAGCAAACAGTGAGTTTAGTAGCTGGGTTAGAAATTCCTCAGTTATTCAAAATCTGGCTTTTGGGGTTAACCAAATCTGAGGGAACAATTTCTATTCTCAATCAAGCGCTCCAAGATCAAGACGATGATTTGCGTTGGAGTGCGGCTTGGGCGCTAGGACAAATCGGCTCAGAAGCAGCAATGAGTGTTCTGATTCAAGCTTTAGAACATGAACACTATCCTGTGCGTAGGAGAGCAGTATATTCTCTGATAGAAATTGGCTTAGCAGAAGAGGTACTAGGTAATATGCCCAATAATGTAGCAGTTGAGACTTCAATTCTAGCTCTCCAATATCAAGACTCTTTTGTGCGTGAGAGTGCGGCTTGGGCCTTGTGTAATCTTGCTAAGAGTCCGGCAGTTGAGGCTTTAATTCTAGCTCTCGAACATCAATACTTTTCTGTAGGTTGGAAAGCGGCTCGAGTGCTGGGTAATATTGGCAATGGGGAAGTAATTGAACGGTTAATTAAACTCCTGAAAAATCAAAAATTTGTTACAGCTAATGGTGGCAGTAGGCTCTACTACTCCATCGAAGCACTTCAGACAATACAAGAACGTTGCCAATACTACAACCCAACTCAACTAAATCCCTCACCACCAATGCAAATTCCCCCTCAGCAACAGTCTCCCCAAAAACAATATTCTCCATCCAATTTTGAGCGTGATCAAGTTTTTATCAGCTATAGTCATAAAGACAAAGTATGGCTCGAAGAACTCCAGACTATGCTTAAGCCTCTGATGCGAAATAATCCAATCTTTTGGGATGACACCAAAATCAAAGCCGGAGCCAAATGGAGAGCAGAAATTACTAAAGCCCTAGCAGCAGCAAAGGTAGCTATATTAATGGTAAGCCCGAACTTTCTAGCATCTGACTTTATTGCTAAGCAAGAACTACCACCTTTACTCAAAGCAGCAGAACAAGAAGGGCTTACAATCATTTGGATATGTTTGAGGGCTTGCTTGTACGAAGAATCAGAGATTGAAAATTATCAGGCAGCTCATGATATTTCTCAGCCACTCAATACTCTTGCAGATGGAGAGAGAGACCTAGTATTGCGTGAGATTTGTCAAAAAATCAAAGCAGCAGCAGTTTAAGTAATAAGTAATAAGTAATAAGTAATAAGTAAGCAGTTATATAAAGAGGTGCAGGTAGCAGAATATTGGGTGGAGGATGTGGCAAAGGGTAAGGTATTTTCTTTTACTATTACTGAAAATAAGAGTCAGTTAATTAGTGAATCAAAGGTATTACCTGGATTAGCAATAAATTTATTAGAGGAAACATTACAGCGTAGCTGGAGCTGTGATCAAACTGAAGTAGGAGCTTGGTTATTATCAAAGTTTCAGACTTGAGAGCTTTTCCCCCCCCCTCCCCCCATCTCCCCATCTCCGTGTCTCCCCATCTCCCAATCTCCCCATCTCCCCATCTCCCAATCTCCCCATCTCCGTGTCTCCGCGTCTCCCCATCATTACTTATTACTTATTGGATACCTGCGGCAGAGATTGCCCAATTTGAGGCTCATTACCACTAAGTATACGCTCAATATTACTGCCGTGGCGAAGGATAACATACAAACCAGCAGCCCCAGCAAATAACTGATAGGGAAGAGGTTGTTTAAAGATAATCATCAGTAAACCAACTGCGATTGCCCCAACAATTGAACTTAAAGAAACAATGCGGGATAATCCCAGTGCGATCGCAAATACGCCCAAGGTTCCTAAACCTACCTGCCAAGACATAGTTAGTAAAATGCCCAAACTAGTAGCCACAGACTTACCGCCTGTAAAATTGAGCCAGATAGATTTACTGTGACCCAAGATAGCAGCAAATCCCGCTCCAGCCACTAACCAAGGTTGCCAGCTAGCAGGTATAGTTGTTAAATCCAGAGCATAGAAAGCTTTAATTAGAGCGATCGCTTTTAGCGCTGGCGCTACTGCGGCAATCGCAGCGACTCCTTTAAAAGCATCAACCAGCAAAACTACCACTGCTGGCACTTTTCCCAGTGTCCTAAGTACATTAGTTGCACCAGTTGAACCAGAGCCATATTCTCGAATATCAATACCCTTAAGCCAGCGCCCTGCTAGATAACCAGTAGGTATTGAGCCTAGTAAATAAGCTGCGATTAATACTAGAGTTGTTAAACTCAAATCAAGCCACATTTCCATCACCCCTCAATTAAGTTTTCGGCAAGTCAGTCTAAGATGAAATCAAAAGGGTAAGTTATTGTGCATCTAAATTGTTCTTTCAACCCTTGAAGGAAAACCTAAAATCATCTTCCCCTCTCCCCATCTCCCCCTCTCCCCATCTCCCCCTCTCCCCATCTCCCCCTCTCCCCATCTCCCCATCTCCCCATCTCCCCATCTCCCCATCTCCGCGTCACCGCGTCACCGCGTCTCCCCCTCTTAACTAATATTGGTAGTTAGACATCTGCTGAGGATCTCGAGCAAAAGCCAACCAGAGAGGAAACTGTAGCATTGAAAGATTAATCTGGTCTGCAGTCTCATCAACGACAATCAGTGGTATTTGTTTTTGAGCAACTAATCGGTCAGCTTTTTGCACCAGAGCAGATGCTTCCTCAAATAAGACTACACCCCTTTCAGGTCCAAAATCACTTCTGGAGATACCCAAACAATCCTGCAATCCTCTACGCCATTCCCCCAATCGTTCAGGGGTGTTGGCAAGGACAAGGGTGCGCAGTCGCTCTGCGTAGAGCGTCCGCAATACAGAGATTGTTGCTGAGGCAATTAAAATATTTTGTAAGCGACTGCCCATAGTTTTAATGGCACCACGACCACCTTGAGAGAAAAACCAATTGGATACTCGTTCAGCATGAATGGGCTCAAAGGTGCGACGCAGTTGCCAAGGAGGACCATAGTAGTCCGGTAAATTTCGGTATTGATCAAGAATTTTACGAATCTGCCTGGTTTGCTCTTGAAATTGTTGTTGAGCCAATTGAGGTGTAGTCGCCCTGGAATTGCTTGGTGGTTCTGCTTGGGCAATTGGTTTGAGCTGTTCTGGTTCTGATGGAGGCGATAGTTCTAGCTCCTCTGCTGTGCTTACTAGATCTTCCAAACTACCAACTAAATAATCCTTAAAGCCCTGCACCCGAATCGCTAACTCCTGGGAAACCCCAGCAAAGCTAGTTCGCATTTCTGCCCGGATCCGCTCTCGGCGACGTTCGAGTTGTTCTATAGAAATTTCCAGTGCTTGCTTGCGTTGCTCTAGCTCCTTCAAACCCTCTTGCAAGATACGTTCCATCAGGGCTTGGCTTTTTGCTAATTGCTCAGAAATAATTTGGGTTTCCTCCTGTCGCAGAGCAACAATTTTCTCTCTTAAATCCCTTTCTTGGCGTTCCAGCTCAGCCACTGTTTGAGTTAAATCGACAACTTTCTCCTCCTCATTAAGAGACTGCGACGATTCAACTTTCGGAACTGTTGACTCTAAATCTTTTAACTTCAACTCAGGAAGAGGCTCAATTGCTTCTGTCGCAGAGGCTTGATCAGCACTGACAGTACCATCTTTTGGGGATATTCCTCCTGTCAATTGCTCGCTGGCAGTATTCTCTTTTAGATGATCAGATGCCCCTAACTGTTGATCATCTGGAGTTAAGGCAGCTGATTGTTTTTCTGGCTGTTGTGGATTAGTTTGTGGTTCGTCAGAATTCATTTAAATAACAAATCAGTTAATTTTAGACCTCTGGCAAAGTAACTCAAAGCTTGGGGCAGCGTTCTTGCAAGCAAGTTTCTAGCATCTTTGGATCAAACAAAATAGGTAGGAAATGAATACTATTAACTTCTTTGAAATAAAACAAAATTGGGAGTTTAGTCCAAAAAATTCGCCAATTTTGCCACTCTTGATAGGGAAAATGTCTGATCCTGCGCTCGGAGCGGTAAATATCTAATGCTGTTTCAGTAAATTGCAGGCGCAGTGTTACTGCTTGTACAAACAGGAACAAACCAAAAAGTTCGATTGGTAGAGCTACCCACTTCTGTATGAGCAACAATGGCAAGGCAGCAAAGATGAAACCCAAAGGTAGTATGTAACTCGGGGAGAGTTCAACAGTTGGTGTTGATGTGGGAGAAGAAGCGGCAGAAGTCACTTGAGTTAAATCCAGTAATTACAGCAGTTTTGATGTAAGTGAGGTACACAGTTTATCGCTTTGAGGCAAGAGGCAGGAGGCAGGAGTAAGATGTACTTCATCAAGGTCGAAAGCGCTGTATATGATCAACATAAGAGTTGCGTGGGGAAGGGTAAACGAAATTTTGCGTGGGATTTGAATTCTCCGCCTCTCCGCCTCTCCGCCTCTCCGCCTCTCCGCCTCTCCGCCTCTGGAGCGTCTGGAGCGTCTGCTTACTTATTTCCCCACCCCTTTTTTCGCTCACCCCATGGGGAAAGAGGGGGATTGAGTAGAAGGATACTCCGATACATTCCGAATCCATTGTAAGACTTCTATACCTGAGACTGACTTTTGCACCTAGAACCTTTCAAAGCGTCGAGGTGCCGGTTCCCGGAAACATCAACCAAGTTAAGAAGAAATTGGCAATAAAGATCGCTAACAAAGCAGTGACGACAGCAGTAGTGGTAGATTGACCAACTCCCTTGGCTCCACCAGTTGTAGTCAATCCCCAACTACAACCAATCACAGCAATCAAAATGCCAAAACAAAAGGCTTTAAGTGCGGCTGCACATAAGTCCCAGCTCTTAAGTAAATCGCTAGCAGAATCAAGAAACATCGATTGGGTAATGCTATTACCGTAAAAAGTTATCGTCACTAGTAAGCCTCCAGTCATGCCGAAAATAATTGCCAGAATTGTTAAAATCGGCAGCATCAGAAAACAAGCAATAACGCGAGGAATCACCAGATAATCAATGGGGTCAGTTTTGAGCATATAAAGAGCATCGATTTGTTCTGTGACTCGCATCGTGCCCAGTTCAGCAGCAAATGCTGAACCTACCCTACCTGCCAAAACTACAGCAGTCATCACCGGTGCCAGTTCACGGGTCAAAGCCAGAGCCAAAACGCCTCCAACAGCACTACCAGCACCAAAGTTCAAAAACTCTCGCGCCGTCTGAATAGTAAACACCATGCCAATAACTGTAGCGGTGAGCATGGCAATCATCAGTGATTCTGGTCCTACTGTCGCCATTTGTTCGAGGGTATTGCGCCTGTGAATTTTCCGATTAAACAGATGTAGCAGCACTTGTCCTGCCAAGAAAGTTGCTGCTAGTAAGCGCTGAAGCCATAACCCAAGGCTAGAAATAGAAGTAGTCTTACTCATTTTTTGCTTCTCCCCATCTCCCCCTCTCCCCGAGCCATCCCCCCCTCTCCCTCTCCTAAGAGGCTTATCTCTCATTTTTGAGATCCATGGTTATCATTGGACTCTACGCGAAAACGTTCAACCGATGTTAGCAGGTCTCGCGCTACACCCACGAGGTTTTGTAGTGAACCAGACACCCGCTGGGCTTCTTGAGAAGTTTCTTGAGCCGTTAATTCTACCGATTGCATTACTTGGGCAACAGCTTGAGAAGTTTGTGTCTGCTCAACGGTATCAGCAGCAATAGAACGCACCAGAGCATCGATGCGGTTAGAAACCTGAACAATATCGTCTAGCGATCGCTTCGCCTGTTCTGCCCGTTCTGTGCCTTCAATCACCTGCTGCGTCCCTTCCTCCATTGCCGCCATCACTGAGCCAGTTTCGCTCTGGATTTGCAAGACAATTTGTTCTATTTCCTTCAAAGCCTTTGCTGAACGGTCTGCTAGCTGTCGAACCTCATCGGCAACGATCGCAAAACCTCGACCTGCTTCCCCAGCTCTTGCTGCTTCAATACTGGCATTGAGTGCTAACAAATTCGTGCGGGAGGCAACTGTAGAAATTACCGCCACAATCTTAGAAATCTCCTGAGCAGATTCAGCCAGTCGCTTGACTTTGCGAGTAGTTTCTGCTACACTCTCTCTAATTTGGAGGATACCTGCAACAGTGCGTTCCACGGCTTCTCCCCCTTTGAGGGCAGTCGCCGATGCCGAGCGTGCCACTGTCTCAGCTTCTCCAGCACTCTCAGCTACTCGCTGAATTAAGTCAGTCATTACTTGCACTGAGTTTAGGGTAACAGCCAGTTCTTCTGCTTGCCGCAAGGCATCTGAGGACAAACTACGGGCAAAAGACTCACTATCAGTCGATCCCCTTGTGACCTGGCGTGCTGCCTGCTTCACCTGTTGCACAATTTCTCGCAGGTTTTGAATGGTTAGGTTAAAGGAGTCTGCAACTGCACCCAAGACATCAGCTGTAACTTCTGCTTGCACTGTTAAGTCGCCTCTAGCTGCACCTTCAACATCATCAAGCAACCTAATCACTTGGCGTTGCAAGTCTTCTTTTGCCTGCTCTTGCTCTTGGGCCTTTCGCTGCGCTTCACTAGTGGTGGTGAGAATTACCCGTGCCATCTTATTGAAGCTAGATGCCAGCTGACCAAATTCACCCTCCGAGTAAATTGTGGCACTAGCATTGAAATTGCCCTCAGAAACAGCTTCAAACTGGTTTTGTAGGTCTTTAGTAGCTTTTTGTATCTGCTGGTTAGTGATTCTACCTAAAGCCAGTGTCGTACCAAAGCTAGAAATTCCGGCAGCCGCCGCCATAATCCAGCCAGTGTTGCGTAGATAATCGATAGTGTTCTTTTGGGTAGCTGCTTTCGATGCCCAGAAACTGACTATTGCTACCACCAACGCCGAGACAGCCCCCGTTGCTAAAGCGGTGAGCCAATTTTTTTTACTCAGGGAGGCATTTTTAAACGGAGCTAGGGGGCCATGCTCAACACTAACAAGCGCTTCGTTTTCAACTTCTTGAGTTTGGTTAAATACGGGAATTTGATCTGAGGGACTACTGATGCTAAACATCTCGTCGTCAGTACTTGTGCTGGCACTGCCATTGCTGCTGCTTTCCATCGCCACAGCGGCTCCAAGCATTGCCCCACTATTTATTTGTGAATCAATATCATATTCGTCAAAGTTCTCACTAGAGAACTCTTCTGGATCTTCAAGTGAGAAATCAGGGATTGAACCTAAATCATCGTCAAAGACATCAAAATTATCCAGAAAGCTTCCTTCTGCTTCCCCTTGATCTAAATCACTCTGGAGAGAGCTTGGCTCTAGCGATTCCGTTTCCTGATCAATCGAGAAACTTTCATTGTCGAAGGCCTCATCAAACTGCTCAAACTCAGTCTGATCAACAGAACTGATTCCATTGTGCTCATAGGTCGAGTCCCAGCTTTGGTCATCTTGATCATCGCCACTGTCAGTGAATTCTTCTGCAAAGTGATCATTTCTCTGTTCAGTAGCGGCTCCCCAATTACTGCTATCGACAGCTGCAACCTGATCAGGATCTGTGGGTGTTGCTTCTAACCAAGCAACCTCAGCACTATCAACTTGATCCTGAAAGGGATCAGTAGTAGCCCAATTCTGTTGAGCCTCTCCTGAATCCATTAATAGGGTTTCGTCTTCAGCACTGAAGTAGTCTGGGTCATATTCTTGATCAGCAACTTCCTGTTGGGACCAATTAACAGCAAATGGTGATTGTGATTCAAAAGGCTCTGAACTTTGTTGATCAGCTGCCGCCTGCTCTGAAGAGTTGCCAGGAGGCATAGTTTGCAGTGATTGGGTATCTTCTGGCTCAAATTGATGCAACCTGCTGGCTGCCACATCTTCTAAACTGGCATTGTCGCCAGCACTGAGATCAAGTTTCAAGTCACTGTCTAAATCCTCCCAATCCTCAATATCTTCCTCTGAATCAAAGACAAAGAGTTCTTCAGAAACTGGCGCAGATTGCTCCTGAGTTGGTTTGGTGGGAGTTGGCATCAGCGGCTCTAGAGCTGTTCGAGAAGTCATTGAGGCTTCCAAGGTTTCATTTTCTACCGAATCAGCTTTTACTTCTGGGAAATCATCGCCATGGAAGTCATCTAAATCCAGACTTTCGAGATCAAAATCTTCAAAATTATCACTGTCTTGCCAATTTTGAAAAGTTGGTTCCTGACTCAAGTCTTCAGTTTCATCAATATTTCCAGGACTCTGAGTAAAATCTTCTGCCAATACTGAATCAGTAATCGCATCTGCCCCATTTAGCGACTGATTCGCTTTTTCTAGACCGCTATTAGCATAACTAACAAAATCAGGATCAGAAGTCAGCTTCAGTACTGACTCGTACTGTTGGCATGCCACATCATACTGCTGCAATCCATAGCAGTAGATATGACCCCGCAGTAAAAGCACGCTTGGGTCTTCTGGAAAATCATCTATCAACCGGTCAACAATCGCGGCAGCTTCTTGGTAATTGCCCTGGATATAAGCCCTTTCAGCTTTGCCGTATTCCTGCGCGTAATCCGTACTTGATGCCATTTACTTCCTCCCGCTTTCAGAAGGAAAAAGGAAAAATCGAAAAGGAAAAAATTTTACCTTTTCCCTGCTGCCCTTGGCGAGCTTTTCCCTTTTTCCCTTATTTCATGCTGCCCACCGCGCTGAGCGTATGATTGCTACCTGATCTAGCAGTCGAAGATACTTATTAGACTCTTGGTCTAACAGCCACTCGCCCTGTAAAAATGGTGCCATACTATCCGGAGTATTTGTCGGCAATTGTAGTTGCTCAACATCAAGCCAATCCATACCCACAATCTGGTCAATTGCTAAGCCTAGCATAGTGTCTTGGTCTTCGATGGCAATAATCGGAATTTCCTGTCGGTCTGTATTCAACATTGCCACATCCCCGAGAAACTGACCAAGATCTGAGACCCAAATCACCCGCCCTCGAATGTTGAGAGTTCCCAGAAGTAAAGGTGAAGCATTGGGAATGGCAGTAATCATGTCTGGCGACTGAGAAATCACCTCTTTGATACCAATAGCAGGCAGGGCAAACTCTTTACCGGAAGGAACATAAAAGCGCAAATGCAATTCACCTTCACGGCTTTCGAGTTCCTGGAATTCTGGGGATCCGTTTTGATTGGAGTCAGTTAAAAAGTCTGGATTGCCAACCATGCCCTTGAATACCTATGTATCTATGTTCTGAGTAGCTGTTTAACCGTTCCAATCAGCTCTGTAGGCTGAAAAGGCTTAGCGATGTAAGCGTCTGCACCTTGCTTCATGCCCCAATAGCGGTCAAATTCTTCGCCTTTTGAAGAACACATTACTACAGGTACATTCTGCGTTTTTGGATCCGCTTTGAGGCGGCGACAGACCTCGTAACCATTCATTCGTGGCATAACAATATCCAATACCACGACATCAGGGCAAGACCGAACAACATGTTCTAAAGCTTCCACACCATCACTGGCGACAGTTACTGTCAACCCACTCCCTTGGAGGAGATCTGAAATCATCTGCCGTTGCGCGAGGCTGTCTTCTACAACCAGAACTGTGCTCATAACTCCCTACCTGACGATGCCGAGACCAGGGTGGATCTGAATTTGACACTCTCCGTCCTTGAGGGCGGAGATTCTTAGATCTTCCAGCTTCCTTAAAACTACAAGACTTGCGCGTACCTTAACTCCCTAATTTTGATATAAAAAATACCAATTTCAGTGCTAAGCGAGTAGTCCCAGTGGGAATCTGTCCTTAAGCTTTTTGCGAGTTCCTCGCCAGTTTCCACATGCCCTGCGGTACTGTTACTGTTGGGTTCTTGAATTTATTGGTTGCGCTAATTGTTAGTTAGCTGGGTTTTTATAGTGGATCTTCCCTACCTACTTAGCATTAATACTTTCTGATCATTTGAGTGTGGTCACCACAGATTTTTTATGGTCTCAAGTCAGAGTTGACCTCTCCTCGCGTTAAAACGACGAGGATTCAAGCGGTTGCTGCGGAGCGCATTAAAATGACGCTCCTTCGCGAGAGTTTCCCAGATTTTATATCTGGTAGGCACGGTCAAAAATGCCCTACAGACCTTAGCTAAGCTGACGCTTAACTGTATCTCTACTTTACGTAAAATATTGGCAGCGCCGTTAATATCGGCGTTAACTTCAGTGCCATTTTTTGTCCGATACATACCTCTAGAGACTCGTCTTCCGGATGGCTTCCACCGTTCGGGTTTTTCACCAAATTTGGGCAAGAAATCTCCGTCTAAAAAACTGCTCTTTGAGGTGTAGGACTCTTCGGTTTCAATAAATTTTAATCCATACTGTTGGCATAACTGAGCTATACGTTCTTTGAGTTTAGCGGTAGGCACTCCTACAAACTCTTGGTTGTTTTTTTTGCCCATTTCCATACGGTTTTTATTGCCTTGGTTCCAGCCAAAGACAATCGTGCCAATCTCATGACTTAAGCAGTAGTTAATTACTAATCTTGCTGCTTTGTTGACCGCATCTCTCATCTGGCGATTACGACGCTCTGAAAGTTGAGCTAGTTTCTCATCCCAGTAATCTTGAGGTTGGTTTTTTTTTCGCTTAGCTACTTGCTGGTTATACCACTGATTAAGACTCTTAACTTTCCTGCCATCGACAATAAAGCTGTCTCCGTCAGTAGAAACACAGGTTAACCAGTTGTTCAAACCTGGATCTATACCTAAAGCCTTGTCTGATAAATCCACAATTTGTGGCTGCATTTTGTAAGTGTATTCAGCGTAAAAGCAGCCATTTCTAGGTAGAATCCGAATCTCGGCAATGTCTTTGACACCAAGTCCATAGGGAGGTGGCACTTGAATGTGTTCAATTCCAAACCACTCCTTAAATGTCTTGCCAAGATTAAGTGAGGCATAACCTGTTTCCAGGTCAAATGATACCCATCTGGCAGGGTATGAAATAGTAGCCAAGCCGCCTTTTTTTCGATATTTGGGCAGTTTGGGTTGGTCTGATATTTCTCCTTTAAAGAACTTATTTGTCAACTCTTTATAGGACTTGAAGGATTCGGCTACTCCTGTGAGTACCTGCTGAGCAACTGCTGACCTCAAAATCTTAAAATGAGGATTGCCTTTAAGTTCTGCGTGGAGAGAATAGGCATCATGTTCTACTTGACCAAAGGTGAAAAATGCTTGCCTCAACAAATATGTACCGCAATTGACTAGCTTGTTGGCTTGTTGACAGATAAATACCAAAATCTCTTTTTCTAATTGATCAGGATGAAGCATTATTTGTTGGCATCCGTACAGAAATATCACCTCCTTTAATTGCTTAACTCCTTTGATACCTAGAATTATTTTACAACAAAAACATTTGCCAAAGTATCGTCGGAATAAATTCGATTCGTGACCCTACCATTGGTTAAAACCAATGGCTAACTCTCGCTCGAGGTTATTTTTGGTTTTTCAGCCTGTACCATATACTAGCGTACCAGCACAGGTGATAGTTTCTCAAGGATACGCGCACCTAAAGGTTCTCTGGCTACATCTCCCATCTCTAAGGAAAGGGATTTGCTCGAAAATTGGGTAAACTACCTAATATTAAATCAAAGATGTCGATTTACCGATATCCATTTCTTCCCATTGCTGTGTTTAGAGAACTCTCCTCCTGGCAAAATTCAAGATTGCCTGGACCAATATACAACTCCAATAACATCAACAGCTCATGCACTCCAAAGGGCTTGGTTAGGTAGTCTGTTGACCCTACCATTCTGGCTCTAACTCGGTCAATAAAACCATCTTTGCCTGTCAGCATGATGATTGGGGTCTGCCGAAAAGCTTTAGACTGTCGTAGCATGCCACAAAACTCATATCCGTCTAGTTTGGGCATCACTAGGTCACAGAGGATCAGATCTGGCTGGAGTTCAAACACTAGCGTTAGAGCCTTTAGGGGGTCTTGAATCGCTGTGATTTCATAGCCATTAGCTTCTAATATAGATTCGACGGTTTTTCCAATTGCTAAGTCATCATCAACACAAACAACTCTTGGTACTTTGTTGAGATTCTTAGACTCCCATTCTGAGCCAGTTGCTAGCGCATCTGGTGTTTGGGCTGCAGAAATTTGAATCCAACCCTTTTGGACATAGGGATAAATTGCCCTAGCTACAGTGAGCAAGTCGCGATTGAGATAGCGGGCAATCTGGCGCAGAGAACTCTGACCATCTACCCAACGAGCTAGCGTTCTAAACAGATTATCTGGCAGGGTGGTACGTAAGTGAGCTTCATCTGCAATCATTGGACAGTGATTGGGAGATTGAATATGGGGATAAAACTGCTTCCATTCCTGCACCTGCTTGATAATTTTGGTTACCAGTGGAGCAATTTCTAGGGTCATCAGTTGTGGTGCTAATGCCGGACTAATCTCAAACACAAAGTATCCGTTATGCAGGCTTAGGAGGTCAAAGAGGGTTTCATTGACCATTCCTTTGAGGATGTTGCGCCCTTGCTTGGGAGTAATCACATGCTTTTCGAGCAAAGCCCACAGGCAGCCGTATTCTGGCGCATTTGTAGCAGCCATCGACTTACCTTCTAACTGATCGAGAACAGCATGGGCTTTATAGCGACGCAGATAATCGCGCAGGCGCAATAAGCTGCTATCACTGTCGGCAGCATAGACAATTTGCCCATTGACGAAGAAGACTAACCAAAAATGCCCAGAGGGCTTAATTTTTGCTTTCTGGTAGGAACTACCGAAGGCTCTGGCGTAGGCTTGACGAGAGATAGTCGAGCTAGCTTGGAGGGCATAACCCTTGCTACTGGTGTCGCCGCTTTTATGATTAGAGTTGGAGCTATAGGTCTCAAGCAACAGTTCTCCTGTGCGCTGACCTAGCTCGATCAGTTCCAGGATGCTGCGGATATCAATTTCATTTAATGTTCCCTGCATTTAAAGACATCTGCTCCTAAAAACCTTGTGTTCAATCTGAACATCTTGCTGCCTATTGTTTTTCTAAGGATGCTTATATACTAGTTTCACACTAGTTTATTCTGGCTTGAGTGAAAAACTCGCTCAAGTGTGGCACTAGTTGCATTCCCTCGCTACGCCAATCGCCTTGGGTGCTTTCTCTAGGACAATCGCTCCTCATCGGTCATGTCTGGCAAATAGCAGGGTTGACCAAGGTCTAGCTAAACTGAGTAGGAAGTAGTTATTGTAAAGTCTTGATCTTGGTCTTGAATCTACATATTGCAAGAGGGGGATTCCCAGCGAGGTTGTTAAACTAGATTGCAGGATTATCGACTAGGCCCTAGCTTAAGCTTATTTGCTGGAGTCGAAGGTTGGGCACAAGACAAGTTAAAGAGGACCATCAGTGTGCTGTATCTAGCAGAAGTACAAAAACCAAAAACTGGGTTTCTGGGCGGTGGTGGTAAGGCAGAACTCAAACTACTGGCTTGTCAGAGAACTGAACAGAGTTGGACGGTGGAGCGCACAGAGGAAGTAGTTCCTGCCGAAGAAGCTAATGCTTTTAATGATGGAGCGCTAGTAATTGTCAACCTGGTGAATCGACTCGTTAAGGGGGAGATTGAACCAGCTGGGGATCGTGTATCCACTATCTTGCAAAATTTCTCTCGCCTGCTGGAAAAGTCGAAAAATCAAGAAGAAGAAATCGAGCAGTGGAAGCAGTCTCTGACTTTTCAAAGTCAAGAGATGAATCGTCGGGAAATTGAACTCGAGCAAAGGCTTGACCAAATGCAAGCCAAAGAGGAAGAGTTGGCACTCATTGAACAGCAGCGTCAAGAGCTTGAGAGTGCTAGTGAGGAAACCACCAGACTCCAAGAGGAGTTTGAGCGTAAATCTCGGGAGCTGGAGGGAGCTTGGGAGCATCTCAAGGGTGAGCAGCGACGCTTGGAGGAAATTAAAGCTGAGGGTCAGTATAGTGCTGGTATAGATGCCGAACAGGCTGGTGTGATTCAACAATTGCTAGATCGACTCTCCGAAACAGTGGCACCTACTGCCAGTGTGCGAGAACAACTGCATCTGGGGTTGGAAGTGGTTAATTCTCAACAGTCTGTACTCGATGAGCAATGGCAGCAGTTTGAGCAACAGCAAGCAGAAGCAACTCGCCTGCAAACAGATGTTGAGCGTCAAGGTGAGGAAGTTACCAACCGCTCTCAACAGTTACAGCAAACACAAGTTTCCCTAGAACAAGCAAAAATCGAGTTGAAAGTACAGCAGCATGTTCTAGAACTCAAGCGGGAGTCATTAGCAATGCTTAGTCTTCAGCTACAGACTCAACAGTCGTTACAACAGGAACTTACCCTTCTGGCAACGAACTCAACTGATGTCGGAATTAGCCAAAAGGTGGATATTGAAAGCCTCGAAAAGATGCCTCTAGGTGAACTGATTGAAGTGGTAGATAACTTGCAGCAAGATTTGGCAAAGGTGGTGGACTTTGTCAATGCTCAAGAAGAAGAGTTGACTTTACAGCGCCAAAATCTTGAACAATTGCAATCAAAATTGGACTCAGCTAGTGAATATGACCGCATTAGTTTAGAAACAGAACTAGCAGATGAGCGCGATTGCTATAAGATGCTTGATGAAACCCTAGTAGGTCAGCGCCGTAATCTGCGAGAGCGAGAAGGGATTCTGTCTCAGCATCGGCGATTATTGCAGCGTCGGCAAGGAGTGGGGGAGGGTAATAATGCCGATAGCCAGACTATTGACCTTGAACCAATTTTGATGCAGCTAGAGGTACAAATACAACAACGACAAGAGGAATTACAGAAACTGGAGGGCGAAGTAGAGCAAATAAGTCAGAGCATTAACTCTCTTGAAGAGCTAGTAGCTCAAAAAACTAGTGAGCAGGAGGCTAAACTTACCGAGCTCGGGAATCTACAGCAGGAGTGGAACTCTGCCAAGGAGTCAGCTGCTCAAATTTTGGGCAAAGTCAATCTCTATCAAGAAACACTACAGCTAAGGCAGGATAGCATTACTGAAATTCGGCAGAAGCTGGAAGCTATTGCCGATGGTCTCAACCAAATTCAGGAGATTGGTGACTATCAACTACAGCTTCTTGCCCAGATGCAGCAGACAATTGGTAGCCTTCTACAGTCCCCTGAACTGGCAGCATCATAACCTGGTGATATACCACACTTTCAGATACTAAGCCTTGGAAAAATAGATACTGAGAACAAGGCGGTTCACATATACCTCCGTGTCTGGAGCGTCTCCGCGTCTCCCCGTCTGCTTACTCATTTCCCCACGCCTTTTTTCGCCCACCCGAGGACTTTGCCTAAGTCATAGGTTCTTCAGCGTTGGGAGGAGTTCACCTCTTCAACCACAAGGACAATCGAGTCTCCTTCGACTAAGGCGCTTGTCCCTCCAGGAAAGGAAGAAGTTCGAGAGCGATTGGGAGCATTAATTAAGACAGTCATGGCTTCGATTTGCTCAAAGCTAGGAGCTACTTGTTGAAATCTAACGAGAATTTGACGTATAGCGCGGCGTTGCAGAGCAAGTGGTGCTCTCCGCAAAATGAGGCGATTCAAGCGCAGGATTTGACTACTGGAGATGTTAGCGCTGGCGTCTAGTTCATTGCCCTTAACTGATATCGTAGCCTCCTGTCGCAGCTGATGTGCGGCTTGTTCAAGATATTCGACGTCGGCTCGGATCAGTTCAGCTGTGTGTGACAGAGCCGTCTCCACTTGGGGATTGAAATGGGTTTGTAAGTATGGTATTACGTCCTGGCGGATGCGGCTGCGGGCATATTTGAGGTCTTGATTGTAAGCATCTTCCCAAATCGGCAGTTGCTGCTGCTGGCAGAATTGTAAAGTTTCGGCGCGGCTTACTTCCAATAGGGGGCGCACTAGTTTTACTTCCGCAGTAAGTAGGCGCTGCCAAGTTAGGGCTCCTAACCCATCAGCACCAGCCCCTCGAATTAAATTGTAGAGCAGAGTTTCGGCGCGATCGCTTTTGGTATGACCTGTAACTATATTTTGGTAGCCATAGCTATATGCGGTCTTAATCAGGGCCTGGTAACGCCATTGCCGCGCTGCTGCCTCACTGGTAGTAACTTCCGGGGCTGTTTGTAGATGAAAAGGAAGTGCCCAGTTTTGAGCAATGTCTTGAACATGAGCGGCAATTCCTGTATCCCAAGGCCAGCGATGATCGCAGTGAGCGATCGCTAATTGCCATCCCCACTTAGATTTCAAATCTAACAACAGTTTCGCTAAGCACAGGGAATCTTGCCCACCAGAGACAGCTACTAGTACCTGTTGCTGCTTTGGTAAGAGCTGCCTCTGGCGCAGTATTTGATGCAGCCTAGCATGCAGTAGCGTCCAGCTGCAATCGTACACTTCTTCACCACTGGTTTTTCTGATCATGTGTATCACTCAAGTCTTGCCAGACATCGTTGAGTAGGGGGTCAGTTTCGCTCTGTTGCGATTGTTGATCTGAGCTAAGGTCTCCAAACTCAAATTCATCATTTCCTAGGGAGATTTTATCAAGATCGAGGTCATCGTCGTCTCCTGCTAATATGTCCTCATCAAGATCAAGCTCATCTTCATCCCCTGATGACAGTTCGCCCAAATCTACTAAATCCTCTTCATTGGTAAGAGGTTCGTCTAAAAACTCTAGGTCTTGCTCAATGCTGTCCCCCATTGCTGTGAGATCAAATTCTCCGTTGAGATTGTCTGGTGTTTGTTCGAGTTCTAGTTCTTCACTAAAGTCAGTTGATGATTGAGAGTCGATCCCAGCCAAGGTTTCACCCGATACCTCTAATGATTGGTACTCATCGCTGAAATCTCCTACATCTATGGCTGCTGCCATTCCTAAATCTAATTGCTCATCGTCACCAAGGAATGGTTCTTCGATCTCTAACTCCTGGGAGCTTTCTACCTCTGTAGTTGGACTAGCCTCATCATCCCATTCCTGTGGGCAAAATTCCAGGGTGATTCTCACCTTACCTTTTTGCCAGCCCTTAGCATTGAATCTTAAAGCCTCACAAATGGCTCCTTCGTCATTAAACCAGGCTTTTTTTTCTTCATTCCATCCAATACCACCAGGTTCTAACTTTCTTTTGATCTCTTTTACAAATTCATCAACTCTGAAGGTGTGGTTTCCAAATAAAATTGCTTTAGATTCTTCAATTGAGATAACCTCACCCCTAGCCAGAGGCTCAAACTGATTATTCACGCTGATTTTCCCCAATTAACCTTGATTGTTTTTACTCAAGTTAATAAACTAACCCGCCCATGAATCATTGCATGGACGAAGTTTGTGTAAATTAAAGATTTGGTACTCGGAACTTTTAAAAGAACCAACCGTAGGAGTGTAATCCTTTACCCAAGAGATTCACCCCAAGATAACAAATCCAAACTACAACAAATCCTGTAGCTGCCAAAATTGCTGGTCGTCGTCCTTGCCAGCCGCGAGTAATGCGAGCATGGAGATAGGCAGCAAATACTAGCCAAGCAATTAATGCCCAGGTTTCCTTAGGATCCCAACTCCAGTAGGAGCCCCATGCCTCATTTGCCCAAACGGCACCTGCAATAATCCCAATGGTGAGCAGAGGGAATCCTAATCCAATAACACGATAGCTAATGTTATCGAGAGTGTCAGCAAGGCTAAGACGCTGTGGTGAAAGGGTTGGTGTGGCAACAACTGATTCTGGAGACTCTAAAGATGTAGTCGTGGTAGCAACATCTAATACTGCTGTATTGCCATTACCATTATCTTGGGTAACACTGGTTGTGGTGAAGGAACTAGCTAAGCGCGCCTTGAGTTCGGATGTTGGTTGATCACCGTTGCGTTGCAGGCGATAGTGGGGACTAGTTGTCAACTCATTTTTAAGGCGATATCCACCAGTGCCTATAGAACTTCCCTGCAGTTCAACTTTTTGACCACGAGTGACTACTAAAAAGACTATTGCCAGCAGTGAACCTACCATTAATGCGGAATAGCTGAGCATCATTACGCTAACATGCATCATCAACCAATTGGATTTGAGAGCAGGTACTAGAGGTTCACTCAACCGCATTTCTGATGGCAGTGTCAGAGAAGCAAAGGCTGTGATTCCCATCACAATAGGTGCGGTAATGACGCCCACCAAGCGACTGCGGCTCATGTTTTCGGCAATGAGATGAACAGCAGTAATCCCCCAAGCCAGGAAAAAAAGGGACTCATAAAGATTACTTATGGGAAAGTAGCCTGCCTCTAGCCATCTAGCTCCCAGTAATGTGGCAATGCAGAGGTTGGCAATGGCTATACCTGCTGTTCCCAAACCTGACAAATATGGGATAGCAGGAAAAGCTGCTCCTACCCAATAAATCAACATTGTTGAGAACAGGATGAGGAAAGAAATATTATCTAATTTGTTCTGGAGTTCAACAAGATCCATACAGGACTCTCTCTAATCAGTTTTGATAAGTTTAGACTGCTGTAGCGTTAATCCTATCCTAAGCTGCTGTGTATTTGAAATGCACAATAGTAGGGAACAGGGAAGAGAAACCCTTTGGCTTTGAGTTGTTCTTTAATAAATGCTGTGATTTTGGGGATTCTTAGCTAGAAGGAGGGTTGATAATCAACTATAAAGTACAGCCCATCTTCTTGCAAAGAGTCACCTGTATCATTAACAGAAACAATTGGGATACCATAGTCAAGGCGAAGGAATATGTTACGGTTTACCGCCCAACGCACACCTAGCCCAGTACCTAATAAAAATGACTGCTCGGGATCAGGAGTTTGGTTATTCCAACCAATGCCTACATCTAAGAAGGAAGTAAGCTGTATCTTGTTAGGATCATTGGAAATGGGAATGCGAAATTCTAAGGAGCCGGTTACTGCATTGTCAGCAACTAATTGATTTTGGGCATAGCCGCGCACTGTGCCAATGCCGCCAAGGCTAAAGCGCTCAATTGGCAGTAGTGTATCCGGGGTAAGTTGAGTACTAAGGCGAGTCAGCATCAACAAGCGCGGTGATACTTGCTCAAACCATTGAAACTGAGCTAGCCAACTGAAAAATTGACCATCGATGCCAGAGTTATTGTTAGTCGCGTCGAAAATATCAAGCCCCAGGTTAAATTGTGATCGTGCTGCCAGTACCCGAGACTCACTACGCTTAACCCAGTCTTGGTAGAATCTGAATACTCTCAATTGAGA
Source organism: Symploca sp. SIO2E9 (assembly GCA_010692645.1). Lineage (GTDB taxonomy): Bacteria > Cyanobacteriota > Cyanobacteriia > Cyanobacteriales > Coleofasciculaceae > SIO3C6. The sequence goes on along the minus strand of JAAHGS010000036.1, from coordinate 22,295 downwards.
CTGACCCTCTTCAGGTCCAATGGAGAAAGAGAAAGGAATATCGTCTAAAATGTAACTTTGGCTATGCTTCCAGTCAAAATCTAGACCTAGGGCAAATTCTGTAGTGGGTGTTTGCACTAGGGGTTGGCGAAAACCAGTTGAGACGGTTGTTGTGTCGCTGCGAATGCCCACGTTGCGAAAGACATCTTGCACAATACGGCTATCGCCATTGTTGAAGCTAAACTTCAGTGTGCCGCCTTGAGCATTGACTGGTACAAAGTAGCTCAAGTCGTATAGATTTAGTCCTTCGGTACGTCCATAGCTAGCTATCAGACTATCGCCAAAACCTAGCGGATTGTTAATTGTCAGCCCTAGGTTTGTACCTGATGAGCCAATGCTGGGTGAGCGATGATTATCTGCTGCTAAAGAGATGCCAAAGGTATCGGCTGGTTGAATATCTAGAATGAGAAGGCTTTTCCCTGATCCTTTGCCTGCGGTTAATTCGGCGTTGACTCGCTCTAAAAGCGGATCAAGCTGTAGTAGCTGTAGTCCTTCTTCGAGGGCTTGTCGGTTAAACGGTACGTTCATTGCCCGAGAAAGGCGAGCACGAATGTACCCCTCTGGCAGACGCTTTAAGTCATTAACCTGTAGGGCTTCAATTCTACCTTCGACGACCTTAATCTGAATCGAGCCATCGGTCAAGTCTTGGTTGTTGGGTAAAAACGCGCCAGAGGTGATATATCCAGCTTCAATATAGAGTTTGGTGATACGCGATCGCAAGTTAAACAGATCAGATAGTCTAATTTCTTTGCCGAGATAGCAATCTACCTGCTCTGCAATTTCAGTATGTAGTACAGTATGCCCCATTACCTCCATCTCAGTTGCTTGAAAAGGAATTTCTGAGGTGCTTGCCAAAGCTGGGCAAGTCTCAAGGTTGAGGACATCTGCAATTTCATCCGAGGGCGCTTGCTGGATGTGCAACTGTACTTCTTCAGGGATAGAAAACAGTTGTGAAGGAATCGATTCCTTTTGAGGTAGAGATTGCTCTTCAGGGGAAGGCAAATCCTGAAGAGCTGGTAAATCAGAAGTTTGAGCCTTGGCTCGGGAGAGATAGCCGATGACTACTAGGCCGCTAAGGCTAATGGCTGTAAGGGAATGCAGGGGAATATGCACAACCGTATTAATTTGACCAATAATGGGCTATGATAATAGGGTTGCAGTTATTTGAATGTTTAATTTTATTGCATCACTTGCAATCTCGACTCATTACCAAACGACCATCGGCAAGTCGGTAAACTGCTTCTGGTTCGATAATTGGATCGCCAAGTTGCCAATTTGATCCAGAAACTCTGGCTGTTTCTGCCACAGTCTCCACAGTTCCTGTTGAATAAGTAGAGGCAGTTGACACTCCCTCGCCAGAGACGAGGGATTCTTCCTTCAACCAGCGAACTTAGTGTATTGACTTTCATCAAGACACCATAGGCTCATCTGTCCGGAAGCGTTTATCCAGTACTTGGACTGGAACGTTCCTGTATGCCCTACAGTACGTAGTCCTAACTTGAGGATATTCTTCGCTGCGTTCTCGTCGCGGTCTAAGACAGTCCCACAGCCACACTTATGGGTGCGAGTGCTGAGAGATTTTTTAACAATTGTGCCGCAATTAGAACAGTTCTGGCTGGTGTAGTGAGGAGGTATAGCAACTGTTACAGTGCCAAATACTTTCCCAAAATACTCCAACCAAGTCCTGAACTGTGTCCAGCTAGCATCAGAAATAGATTTAGCTAACTTGTGATTTTTAACCATGTTTCGCACCTTCAAGTCTCGACTACCGTACAGCTTAAACCCACCAGCTTTAAAGCCATCAGTGAAGGTTATTCTGTCTCTATTTTCAGACAGTTTCCACCCCGTCACTTTGTACTCAACAGAACCGTGGTTAGGTCTATTTTTCTTGTACTTGGGGTACCCCTTCTTCCCTGGTATCTGTTTTTTGCAGGCTTCGACGTGAGCGCTCAGCCGAAGGTTATCACTGAATCTAGAGATAGCTGCCCAAGTACGCTCTGCCATGGCTTGACGGGCTTGTGAGTTAAGTTTTTTAGCCCAAGGAAAGCCAGCATCTTTAGCCAGTCGAGTGACGTACTTATATAAGTCATAGCGACTCAAAGCGTTACCATCTTCCCAAAAGCGAAGACAAGAATTACCAATAAACAAACCAGTACGAATGGCTTCGTTTAACCTTTCATACTGATGTTGATTACCTTTTAAATTGGCTTCGTAGACTATCATTTATCACCGATACGTCATGATAAAACAATAGCATAAATGCTCTTCACGCTCCGATTCATCCCGTCGCTAAAAGCGAGGGCATTCTTGCCGGATTAGGTAAATGAAGATGCAGTTGAACTACGAGCAAAAGATTGATTAGTAATCGTACCCGGAGATGCTCCAAATAAGAATGCTGAAGGATTAATTGTAAGTAATTCAGAAGGAGCTGCCGGGTTGGTCGCACTAAAGGAACCTTGAGCGCCAAATTGAACAGCATCAGAAGTTGTTGCAAAAAATGAACCACCTAGATCTAGGCTAGGGTTAGGGCCAAACAAAATACCATTGGGATTGATAAAGTAGAGGTTGGCATTTGTCTGTAAGACATTTCCCTCCCCAAATCTTCGAGTTCCTAAAACTCCTAAAATATTGGATGGCTGATTTCCTGTGACGCGAGAAAAAATATTTTGAATATTGTTATTATCAATAACGAAGTAAGCAGCTCTTCCTTCATCGACGTTAAACTCTTCAAAACTGTGAAAGAGGTTTTGCCCACGTTGAGCACCATTTAGAATCAGTTCCACAGGAATACTATCATTACCTGGAAGAATCACAGATTGCTCGTCTTCGGCTAGGGTATTGTCTGGAATAATTAGACTTTGGGTATAGCCAGGGGCTGCTAGGCTAGTTGTTGTCAACAGCGCACTTAGAAACAAACATACCCTGATATCAGACCAGTAAGCAGCTGAGAAGATCATGCTAGGGCTACTCAAACATTCCAATATCTGACTATATTACACGACTTGGCAACTTATGAAATTCAGCAACGAAAAAATTAGGTATTGAAGCTGTTCTTTGTTCCCTTATTTTCCGTTACTGTTGATGCTATAGCGTTTCTCGAATAACTGAGATACACCTAGTTCTCTTCCCTGCTCCCTGCTCCCTGCTCCCTGCTCCCTTTTAGGGAATACAACCAGTTCCTTGTGTCTGTAAGCAGTGATTTGCCGACAAGCCGCTAGAGCAGGCTTAGCTGTAGCTGGCGTAGGCATGATTAAAGGTAAACCAACTACCGTCAGCATCAACAGATGGCGTAATTTCATAGCGGTAATCTCCTGCAATTATGAACTCTTGAGCTAACCACCAGGGCAAACCTCAATGTTGTTCAAAGTATAGAAAGCTTGAGGAGGTTGAGCCAGCACTTAGGTTCTTATCTAATCTTAGTAGCTCCCAATGGCAATGTAATTGCTAAGAATTACAGCAACAAACGCGCTCTCTCGGCACAAATCTTGCAGAAGTTACCAGAAACGGGGACTTACACGGTAATTGCCAATACTAGTAAGCCTGGTGATTCTGGAAGTTACAGGTTGCGGTTAACAACACCGATGCTAGTAGAAAAAGGAGCAATCCACCAAGGGACACCTGTTTGTTTTTCAAAGAAACAACGTTGCTATGAATATCAATTTCTTGGTCAGACTAATCAAAATGTGACTATTTTCTTAAACTCAGAGTTTTCACCTTTTTTGAGGCTAGTTGACCCCAATGGCGAGGTGATTGCCCAGGGAACAACAGAACTCAAAGATGTTCTTAGTGTTAACTTGCCTAATCAGGGTAAGTATCGGCTAATTGTTAGCAATGTTAATCTTCAAGATCGAGGTAAATTCTTTTTATCGGTGCATGACACAGAAGATTTAGTTCGGACGGAGGCTATCTCAAAACGATAGAGTTGCTGCTCAAAAACTAAATACCAATGTAGGATTGATGGAGGATTTTTTATCGAAATTAATTTGGGTTAAATACCCCACCGTCTATACGGTGCATAAAATTGGTTGGGGTCAAATCCCCATCCAATTTGTCCCCGCGTCCCCGTGTCACCGTGTCCCCGCGTCTTTAAGCTTCTTCCGGGACTTGTTTCAATGCTTAGAGGATCTATAGCCAAGGGATGTGATTCATGAAGAAGGATTATCGTATTCTCTCATACTTAAAATGAACTCCAAGGCTATTCCCTTCTGACTCGGAGACTCCTGACTCGGAGGCTCCTTACCCCTACCCAAGTTTCACATTTCATTTAGCCTCGCTATATCTGATAAGCTTAAATGGCAATTGCTAAAGAAAAATCCCGGCAAACTAGCGATTTAAATTCTCCTTGGATTTCCCCTTATGCAACGCCCTCGCTTCAGGTTTAGTATCCGTCCTGTATTTTTAATACTGTGTGCCTGTACTTTGCTGACGACGCTTTACTTGGGTAACTTCTCCAAGAGATTGCAACCTATTGCCTACGCAACCAATGCCCGCCAGCTTGTGCAAACTGGCGTTGAGCATTATCAAGCTGGGGATTTTCTAGAAGCTGTTGAGCCTTGGCAATTAGCCTATGAAGCTTACCAAGCAACCCAAGACTTCCCTGCCCTAGCCGTAGTCAGCGAAAATTTAGCACGGGCATACCAGCAGATGGGGCAAACGTCTGAGGAGATTGAATATTGGGAACAGGCGATCGCAACTGTCCAAACCCTTGGGAATCAAAGGAAATTAGAGCGTCTACTTACCGAGCAAGCCCAAGCTTATAGCCGTTTGGGACAACATCGACGTGCCATTGCCATTCTCTGCGGCAGTGAGACGGAGCCTTGCAAATTGGGCAGCGCCCTACAAATTGCTAAAAAAGCAGCTGATCAGAAGGGGCAGGTAGCAGCGCTAGGCAGTTTAGGGGAAGCTTATCGTTTGAGTGGCAGCACTGAAAAGGCTTTAGACTATCTGAAACAGGGACATAAGCTCAGCCGTGAACTTGGGGATTCTGCTCTAGAAGCCGCTATTCTCAATAGCCTAGGTAATGTTTTAGTTAGTTTGGCTCAAGTCAACTATCGCCGTGCCGATGAGGCTCAAGGGCGAGGAGATACCTTGGAAGTAAAACCATTGCAATCTCAAGCTGATAAATTTAACACACAAGCTATCAAGCATTTTCAACAAAGTTATGATCTAGCGCTAGCGCAGCAAGATATAAAAGCCCAGTTGCAAGCACTCCTCAGTCTAATTCCAGCCTATGAGCGTGGAGAAAAGTTGAACGAAGCACACCGTCATCGGGAATTGGCGCTGTTTGCCCTCAATCAATTACCCAATTCGCAGCTCAAAGCTTTTGCTGCCATCAAACTGGCAAACTTCTTAGAGCCGCTAGAGATTAGACAGTCTCAAACTCTACTCAACTCAACCTTGCCCACTCCGTCTGTAGATTCTCAAGCTACCACCCTTCTCAATCAAGCTTTGACAATTGGGGAAGCTATCGAAAATCCGCGAGTGGTATCCTTTGCTCTAGGTAAACTGGGCAACTTAGATGAGCGTTTTGGTCGTTATGCTGCCGCCTTAGAGAAAACCCACAAAGCTAGGCTGGCAGCAGATCAAAACCTAGCGGCTCCCGATAGTCTCTATCTTTGGGATTGGCAACTTGGTCGTATCTATAAAAAACAGGGCAAGCTGAGGGATTCAGCCCAGGCCTATGGTCAAACTATTGCACTATTAGAACAGATCCGCAGTGATATTCTCAATGCTAATCGAGACTTACAATTCGATTTTCGTGATGCCCTAGAGCCGATTTATCGTCAGTATGCAGAACTAAATCTACAAACTGTTCCTAATCAGGTAAGGCTTAAGGAAGGACAACAGGCGTTTAAAGAATTAGATACAGCTTTAATCACCCTCGACTCACTGAAGGTGGCTCAGCTGCAAAGCTATTTTGCCAATGACTGTGTGATTGTGCCGACTCAAACCCGTGCTGATGCAGTAGGTCAAAGTACTGCCACTGCAGTATTTAGCACGGCGATTTGGGAAGACAAGCTCATGGTGATTGTGAGTCTGCCTGACGGGAGTAAGAAAATTGCCCAGATTCCAGTTGAGCCGAAGGATTTAGAAACACAGATTAATCAATTCCGGACAAGTCTAGAATTGGGGTTTCGAGATTATCGCTTCAACTTCCAACCGGCTCAGAAAGTCTACCAGTGGCTAATTCAACCGTTTGAGTCAGATTTAAAGGGTGTTAAGACCTTAGTTTTCGTTAATGATGGCTTACTGCGGAGTGTACCCATGGCAGCTTTACATGACGGTAGGCAGTTTTTGATTGAAAAGTTTGCCCTTGCTACTACACCTAGCTTAACACTGACGACCCCTGAGAAAGTTGAAAGGCAGGCACTCACTGCCTTATTGATGGGGGTAAGCGAGCCATCGAAAGTGCCAGAGAGGTCCTTTTCTGCGCTGCCAGGAGTTGAAGCGGAATTAGACTTTGTCTCTGAGCAACTGCCGAATAGTCAGACTCTGCTCAACCAAGGGTTTTCCATTGAGGCACTGCGTCAGGCACTTGCAGAAAAAGACTACCGTATCCTGCACATTGCCACCCATGGCACCTTCGGATTTGATCCAGATGACAATTTTGTTGTGGTTGGTGCTAAGCAAAGGGGGGAGGGAAGTCAATTTAATCAAAAGCTGACTATTGGTAAACTCGATGAAATGATTCGAGAGATCAATGACCCAACCCGAGAGCCAATTGAACTGCTGACGCTAACCGCTTGTGAGACAGCCATTGGCAACAATCGAGCTACTTTGGGTTTAGCTGGTGTGGCAATTAGGGCTGGTGTGCGTAGTGCGATCGCAACCCTATGGTCAGTGGGGGATGAATCTACGGCAGAGTTAATCTCACAGTTTTATGCTAAACTTCAAGACCCTACATTGACCAAGGCAGAAGCATTGCAACAGGCACAAATTGCGACATTAAAGTCAGATGATTTTGTCAAAGCCCATCCTTATCGATGGGCTCCGTTTATCTTGATTGGTAACTGGTTATGATTCAGTTAGCAGTGGCTTCTGCAATTTCGATAATATTTTGACTCAGTTGTTCCTGATCAGGTGCTACTAACGCTGCTAAATCACGCAAAAGCCCACTGCGGGTTTGTTTGCCATCAGCTGTAGTTGCTTGAGCAACCTGTGCGATCGCATCATACCAGAGTCCTTGATTACCATAGGCTAAAGCGCGTTGAGAGTCTGTGGTTGCTGTGGCAAGTGCTTGCGAAAGGCTAGCTGGTGAGGAAACCACTTCCAAGGATCGTTCTTGCACTAGTGCTTGAGAAGGATAGTTGGGGTTACACTCGATGATCACCTGCCAACGGTATTCTATTCCAGGAGCTAGAGCCTGGACATTGGCGGGGAGCTGATATTTGATAAAACCGGATGTGTATGATAACTCAGTGACGTGAATAGGCTCCGGAATCCCAGACTCATTGGGAGCTAGTAGTCTGAAGATAACAGGAAAAGTTGTTTCGGATGCAGGTAGATGCCACACAAATTCTGGATGTGTCGAGACTGTGCGCCCAATTACAGCATCTGGACCAAAGATGGTAAAAGCCGTTTCTGTATTACCTAAGCAACCTCCCTGCCGCGTACCTGTTGTTGTTCTAGGGCCAGAGCGCGGTTTGGGATTACTAGGGGGGCGGAAGAAAGTTTCTGTTTCAGTAATTAAGTTTCCTTGCTCGTGGTTAAGCCCACTAGGTGGTTCTAAAGCAGCAGGCCGCTCGTTTAAGTCAACATCTGCTTGGACAAAATTTGATCCCTGGGTTGGATGGGCGCTAGATAGCATCAGCATGAGGCTAATAGTGAGAGTTGGTATCGCCTTGAGTGGGGCAGAGATGAACTTGGGGGCAAACATGATTAGAGAGCCTTAAAACATCGCCTAATCTATCAATACGGCATCAGCCGACTGCATAAATCACAATGTCTGTCAGACTTAACATTTTTTAGCCTAGAAAGTTTATGGCGCTTGAGTAAAAAGGTAGCGACGGATTTGCAGAATACTCCAGTAGATAACCGTTGCGATTATTAAAGTCTTACTGAGTAACTGTAGCCAGCCCCAGTTAAAGCCAAGACGAGTGAGAAATACTAAGGCGATATCATCGGCAAAGTTTAACAACAGTAACAATCCTTTTTGAGCAAATCCGCTGAGGTTATCGAATTGCATCTTGGTCAGCTCCTGTTCAATCTTGCCTTTACTCTAGGAGAGTTACCAAGCGCAAACATTTACTAAAACTGCGAAGTAGGCTACTGAAACTTGCTAACCGCTTTGCATAAAAGTACAATCTAAATTGGGAACCAGCGTCTCCAAGCTGGTAGTTGCGTAGACCAACGCAGTTCGCAACGCACACCTTTCGGTTTAACCTCCGTACGTTCAAAATCGCCCCTAAGGCTACGAGCTAGTTTTTGAGCCTGTCGCGTACCGTAACCCCCAAGGGGATTAGGTCTATTGTCTTTAAGACCTTCGCCATTGTCGATAACCTGAATCAAGTTATAATCGCCCTCATGCACGCAGGTAATCGTGAGCTTGGTTGTCCCTTTGGCGTACTTATAGACATTTAATAGTGCTTCTTCTAGAAATCTCCCCAGTTCTCGTTTTTGTTCGAGAGTGAGGTTATTATCGACCATAGGTTCAAACCTGGTGATGTGTATGATCTTACTGAAGAAATCGCGATGGCGTTCAATCGTATTTTTATAAATTTCATACAGTAATTCGTGTAAATCAAAGCTTAACTCTAGAATGTTTTGTCCGGTTAGTACTAGCTGTTCACCAGATAATAACATTTCCTGTCGCATAACTTCATAGATGCCGCGCAGTTCTTGATTTAATTTTTGTAGTTCTTGGCGAATAGTTGGTGGAGCCGGTTGATTTTCTTGCCAAGTGCTGAGGATACCAGCAAGTACCTGTAGCGGACCGTTATGAATTGTGTTGTAAGCCCAGTCAATCAGCTGTTGACGTTCGTCAAGCTGCGATTGCACTTTTAAGAAATCAGCTCGATAAAAAGGATAAAGGACAATAGCATTAAGTAAAAATGTAATTGATGCCGGTACTAAAGGAATCCACCATCCTGCTAATAAAAGACCGTAGTAGAATAAAGTTAAACCAATTATTGACAAAGATAATAAGGTAATATGTATTGTGGATTTTAATCTATTTTGAGCCAAAATAAGTCCTAATAAACCGCCACAGAAAATCCATGTATATTCGATAAATTCTGGCCAATCTTTGAGAAAAGAACGACCATCGTATACTGCACTCAAAATTTGACTAACTGCATGAGCTTGTACTTCTACACCGGGTACTAAGCTAGGGCTAAAGTCTGCAATTGCCGCAGAACTAACAAAATCTTTGATACTTTCTGCTGTGTAACCAATCAAAACCACTCTATCTTCAATTAAAGAGGGCTGAAATTGTCCTGACATCAGTTCCTTATAGGAAATTCTCTGAAAAGGATTCCTACCAGAACGGAAGTTGATTAAGGTCTGATTACCTCCATAATCAGTCCTAATATAGCCACCTGTATGAGAGTAGAAGCGTGGAATTTCAATTTGATTAATATTGCGCCGATTTTCAAGACGAGGATAAAACTTTGTAGGTTCTAATCTATCTAAAGTATCTTGCGATTCAAAATTGGAAGGGGAACGACTGGACTCTGACCAACTAAAACGCATGGTTTCAGGATCACGAATGCCATTTTTCAGGATGAGTCCTTCAGGAATTAAATACTTTTCTACCAACCGAATCGTGAGCGAAAAACGGTAATTGTCCTCGCCATCTGCACTAGCTAAAAGGCTGCGCCGTAGAAATCCATCGTCATCCAAAATAGCATCAGCAAAGCCTACCTGAGTTTCAGGCAGCATTGGCGGTGGCTCGATGGGAGTATCACTAATTTTATTAATGCCAATCACATTCTCAGAGGCTTGCAGCGTGGCCTCTAAATCGCGGTACCCCTCACCCACCGGCTTGTCTCGAAAGATGTCAACACCAATGACACGGGGCTTATAGTCTTGTAGTTTTTGAATCAGCTCTGCTAGTGCCTTGTCGGAAATCGGATAGTCGAGACTGGTTTGAATGTCATTTTCTGTAATGTTAACAATGGTAATGCGGGAGTCAGTTTTTTCTGCCAGTCGCCATCTTAGTCCCAAATCCAGCACTTTCCACTCTAGCGGCTGGAGTGCGCCGAATAGTCGCGCCAGGATTACTAATCCGGTAATTGATAGTCCGGGTAGAATACCTATGCGCCAATTTTGTAACCAGGTTTTCATGATTCAGGGAACATTATCTGATTAATCAAGCAGCCCTGCCTGTCGTGCTTTGTTATAAGTCTGCACACGGATATTAAAACCTTCTTCAGGATAGACACCGAGTGCGTCTTGCACTCGTGTCCAATAGTGGCGAACTGTGCGTTCTGAGACATTCATTTGCTTGGCGATTACTTTATCAGTGAGCTCCTCAACAAACGCTAATTGCAGCACTTTTAGCCACTCGGGTTTGACCTCTAACCCTGTACGCATTTCTGGTGGGGTGTAGAGCAGTCCCTTTAAAGCCCAATCGACCTTGATCAGCATTTGATCGCTCGATAAGCTTTTATCAGCAATGGTAAACCCTCCCTGGTGCTTATCGATCATTGGCTTGAGCCGGATTAGCGATCGCACATGGGCGCTTTGCACCACAAAGTTTAAACTAGGGTAGTTTGATAGTAGCGATCGCAACAGCTCTAAACCAGTCTCCGTCCGTGAAAGCCCACCAAATGTTTCCGGAATCGATAAGTCCATAATTACTAGATCTGGTTTAGCTTCTTCTACCATGACCTCAACCTTATCTGCTGTGGTTGCGGTTAAAATTTTGACCTCTGGATATTGAGTTTGCAGAAGGCTACAAGTTCCTTCCAGCACAGAGGCATGATCATCGACAACGACAAAGGTTTGAGTAAGGTTTTGAGCCATATGTTGAGTCATCTCCTTTTTTTTATTTAGGGAACTCCCAGAAGTAAATTATCCAATTTATTTAGAAACACGATGTAAAAATTTTTCTCCCCATCTCCCCATCTCCCCATCTCCCCCTCACCCCCTCTCCTCCTCTCGATTGGATATTTTTTTATTTTGAAGTCCCTTATCGCCTGAGCTAGTCATCGCGCCAGCACAGCTGAGTGATCAGCACTGCTCCTTTGTGACTAATCTCTAATTGTCCGGCAGCTAAACTATGGAATATTTCCTTAATATATGTGACCTCAGATCTTCTTACAATCTTGAGCATCATTAGAGAATCAACATCTTCTAGTTGGAAAGTTAATTTGTAGAAGTTTGAGTGATTAGTTAGCGTTAGATGTAGGCGCTCTGCTCTATTCCCTTCAGGAGTTAGTAAAGTCAGTAACTCTGTTACCATCGATAAGATGATTTGATTTTTATGGGGCGAGTTATCAGACCAGTCAGTGGGCAAGTTTAACTGTAAGTCTAACTCTAGATGCGATCGCTGCCAGTCCTTCAAGGCAAATTGCAGCGCCAGTGGTAAGCTATCCGCCACAAATGGCGGAGATAGCTCATTGCTTAAGCTTTCTAAGGATAGATAAAACTCCTGAAACTGTTCTAGCCAACGCGCCGTTTGCTTAGCTTCTGGCTGAGCGGAAACTGTACTTTCTAAATAACGTCGAAAGGCAAACGTCTGCTGCAATAACCCGTCTCGAATGGACTCTGCCTGTTGGTGTAACTGCAACACCTGTTGCTGGTGCCACCACTGCCATGCTTGCCGTTGGCGTAGCCATCTTCGCACTACAAAATAGAGTGTGGTTAACCACCCACTTGTAATTAACACATATACCTCAATTTGTAAGATTTTCACTTGGGTCTACCACAATCGGCAATTGCGATCCCCTGTGTAGACACATTTACACTATATCAGTGCAATCTGGTCTCCAGCTGTCAGGTTGCCTCCAAGTTTATCGCCAATGTTGGTGAGATTGGTTGCACTTTTATGTAATCTCAGTCGTCAATTTATGCATTGTTTAGATAAGGTTTCCTGGAATCGTAACCTTCCGTGACATTACTCATCAAAAAGTTTTGAAAAATGCAGTTATCTGCAATAAAAATGACTGTTTTTTACCTTGGAAGGTATTGTTTTTTGATTTTTAATAATTATGGCTTTTGAAAATTTCAGACATTAGTTTGTGAGGCTAAAGCCATGAAATTATTGAATTTGACTATAACTTTTTTGTTGTTGGTTAGTTGTGCGAGCCTAACAGTTTCTCAGAAAATCAATGCACAGAATGACGGTATGACTTATGAATGTAAATCTGGAGTTGTATTTAGGTCTAGTTATAATCCTAATAGTCGTTATTCGTCTAGCGGTGGAGCCAGATAGGGGATTTATCCTGGCGCTAGTTCGGTTTTTTATTAACCCTACGGGTTATGGTCGCAGTACCACCGCGGAAATCTAGATGGATGGAAAAAGGCGATTGCCCTTTGCACATCCTACGGCTAAGCTAATTTCAAGTCAGGTTGTCAGCTTCTTGTTTAGACCCATGCCTCTGTTTCGGTTCAGCGCTCAATTATTCCCCCTAATTCTATTCTTCTTAATCTATCCCCCCCTGAGGGTAAAGGCCCAAATCCTCCCTGATCAAACCCTGGGAGTTGAATCTTCAAGCATTACAGCCGAGCAGTTAGTGCGAGGCGAGTTAGCTGATCTGATCGAAGGTGGTGCAATTAGGGGTACTAATCTATTCCATAGCTTTGCTGAGTTTAACATTGCTGAAACTGAACGGGTCTATTTTGCCAACCCAACTGGCATTGAGTCAATCTTGAGTCGCGTTACAGGTGATAACTCATCTGCCATCTTCGGCACACTGGGCGTCGATGGCGCAGCTGACCTATTTTTAATTAACCCTAACGGCATTGTTTTTGGTCCCAAGGCTAGCTTGGACGTGGCAGGTTCCTTTTATGGCACCACAGCAGAGGCGGTTAAGGTGGGAGAGGGAGTGTTTAGTGCGGCGGCACCAGAACAGAGTCAGCTCTTGACGGTAAACCCCAGTGTGTCCTTTTGGAACTACCTGACACAGAATTCGGGGGATGTGGTGAACCGAGGGCAGTTAGGGATTGGTGGTAACTTGGTGCTGGCGGGGAATAGTTTGGATTTGCAAGGACAGGTTGCGGCGGCAGGAGATGTGTCGCTGTTGGCAATAGATAAGGTGCAGATTCGGGATACGGCGGAGGTGCCGTTTGTGGGGTTTGCAGGCGGAGAGCTGCTAGTGCAGGGTAATCAGCAGGTGGATATTGTGGCGTTGAGTCATCCGGAGAGTGGGTTGTTTTCGGGTGGGGATATGGTGTTGCGATCGCGCAATCCGGTGGGTGGAGATGCTCATTACTGGAGTGGGGGACATTTTCGAGTTGAGCAGTTAGATGGCAATGCAGGAAATTTGCATAGTCCCATTGACCCAATTATTCGAGCATTTGGAGATGTTGTAATTGGTCAATATACAGGCACTTCCCTTCATATCTTGGCGGGGGGATCAGTGACATTGAACAGTGCAATTATTTCAGCTCCTGATCCAGGAGCAGTGGATATAGATTTTCTACAGGAAACAATTGCACTATCGGATGAAACTCTCCTAGAAGTTAACGGTGGAATCCAACCAACTCTGGACATAAGAGCTGGTGTTTTACTACAAAGTATGGGATTTCCTCCCCTAGAGGAGCTGACAGGTTTTAATCCTGAGACAGATCTCTTGACCAATGGATCTGTTGCTGAAACCCCCAGCAGTGCTAATATCACCGTTGGAGATATCGTTCTTATAGCACCTAATGGGTTGGTGTTACTCACAAATCAGTACCAGCCTAACTCTCAGATTACTGGAGGCAATATTCTAATTAAGAGTCAACTTGCTTCCACAACAGGTGGTGGAGGGATTTTAGCAGGAACCTTCGGAGGAGGAACGATTTTTCTTGACTCTCGCAGCGACATCACCATTATTGATAGTGTAATCACCACCTTTTCCTTGGGTGATTCAGGTGGTGATATTGTTTTATTAGCCGAAGAAACCCTAAGCTTTGATAGCCCTAATAGTAGAACGACTGGAGCCATTACTGGTACTCCTCCCACTGCAGAAATTAGGGGCGGTGATGTGAGGGTACTTGTTACCAATCTAGAGATGGCAAATGGATCACAACTTAACGCCGCAAGTATTGGTCCGGGAGATGCAGGCAACGTAATTGTGGAAGTGCGTGAAACCGCATCTTTTGATGGAGTGAATCTGGTTACTGGCTTCCCCACAGGTATTGTGAGTACGGTAAGACCTGAAGGTAAAGGCAATGGCGGCAATGTGATTGTGTTTGCTAGAAATCTTGAGGTTACCAATGGGGCAACTTTGACTGCTTCAAGCTTTGGGGTAGGTAATGCAGGCAATGTAATTCTTGAGATTAGTGAGATAGCACGCTTCGATGGGGTTAATCCCTTGACTGGTCTTAGCGCTAGTGGTGCAGGAAGTAGCGTTGGGCAAGGTGGTGAAGGGAAGGGGGGAAATGTCGAACTCACTGCTACTAATCTTGAGGTTACTAATGGAGCACAACTAATAGCTTCAACTTTTGGGAGAGGTGATGCTGGCAATGTGATTCTTGAGATTAGTCAGACAGCCTTCTTTGATGGAATTAATCCCTTAACGGGCATTAACCTTAGTGGTGCATTCAGCAGTGTTGAGCAAGGTGGTGAAGGGAAGGGGGGAAATGTCGAACTCACTGCTACTAATCTTGAGGTTACCAATGGGGCAACTTTGACTGCTTCAAGCTTTGGGGTAGGTAATGCAGGCAATGTAATTCTTGAGATTAGTGAGATAGCACGCTTCGATGGGGTTAATCCCTTGACTGGTCTTAGCGCTAGTGGTGCAGGAAGTAGCGTTGGGCAAGGTGGTGAAGGGAAGGGGGGAAATGTCGAACTCACTGCTACTAATCTTGAGGTTACTAATGGAGCACAACTAATAGCTTCAACTTTTGGGAGAGGTGATGCTGGCAATGTGATTCTTGAGATTAGTCAGACAGCCTTCTTTGATGGAATTAATCCCTT